>JANNNN010000127.1:0-4670 GCA_031398555.1 Planctomycetia bacterium
TTGTTCAGTCCGACCCACGCCGTCATCCCCGTCATGCCGAGTGCCCCTAGGTAAGCTTGCACCGGGGCAAGATCGGGGTCGATAACGGTAACTCCTTCGCCAGTTGATTTCCAATATTCACGCCAACCGAGGTTGCCGAGCACATACTCGCCCTCGGCGAACTTTACATTTCGCGACTCGACGACCTTGCCAATACATCCGCCTTCGAGTGGTTGGTCAATTTGGAACGAAGCAACGTAGCTGTCGCTATCTTTCATTCGCCCGCGCATGTACGGATCGACCGACATCCATTCGTTCTTGACCAAGAACTCACCATCGTCGATGGGTCGGACTTCCGCTGTACGCATCTTGAAGTTCGATGGCGTTGGGACTCCTTGGGGACGGGAGGCGAGTACGATCTGCTGTGACTTGGTAGCTTGCGAGGTCTGAGACATTGTTTGTTCCTTAATTGGGAATTGGAAATGGAGTGTTAGTTGGAAACGTAGCACTGGGCCGGCTCGTTATCCAACGCTTTGTTAGCCTTGTTATGAATTACCTTGCATTTTGCCGACGATTTTTCGCATCGCGAACCGCGGCAAGAAACTGGTAGTCGTCACCATGAGCCGATTCTTCCAACCGGGAATGACGATGTCTTCGTTGTTGCAATAGCCTTGATAGCCCGCCTTCGCGACCGCTTTGGAAGTCATGGCGGACGACGCGAACATATCCAGTTTGCCCATACCAGAATCGTCGCCGAAGTTCGACTCGGTTGCTCCCGGTTCCAAGCAAGTGATGTGCAAACCGGTTCCGGCAAGTTCTTCACGCAGCCCCTCAGTGAATGACAACACGTACGCTTTGCTCGCATAGTAAACCGACATGTAGGGTCCAGCTTGATAGGCTGCAATCGAGCCGACGTTCAGCACACCACCTCTTCCACTCTCGAGCATGGCTGGCAACAACGCGCGCGTCAAACGTGTCAACGCGACCACATTGACCATCAGCATGTCCGTTTGCCGGTCGATGGACAGTTCAGCAAACTTGCCGAGTGCACCGAATCCGGCGTTGTTGACAAGCGTATCGACATGGATGGTTCGTTGGCGCAGTTGATCGCAGAGTTGATCCACGCCGCCAGTCGTCGCCAAGTCGCAGGGGACGACGGTTGCAGCGACACTATGATCCTTGCGAATCCGCTCGGCCAGTTCATGCAATTTGTCTTCGCTGCGAGCTACCAGTGCGACGTCGTCGCCCCCCTTGGCGAACTGGATCGCCAGTTCTTTGCCGATTCCGGACGATGCGCCGGTAATGAGAGCGGTTTGGCTCATGATTTCTTCTTTCCGAGGTGGATCAGCTTTTTGTTGACGAATTCCAAAATGCCAAGGTGCGACAGCTCGTGTCCATAGCCGGAATTCTTGATGCCACCGAATGGCAAATCAGCTTGAGATTTGGTTGGTTGGTTTATGAACATCATGCCGGTTTGAACTTGTTCGGCGACGCGCCGACCACGCTCTAGGTTCGAGGTGAAAACGCTACCGCCAAGACCGTAGGAAGAATCGTTAGCCAGCTGGATAGCGGCGGCTTCGTCCTTGACGACGTAGATGCTCGCTACCGGACCGAACAGTTCTTGGTCGTAGGTTGGCATGTCCGGCGTGATATCGGTCAAGATCGTTGGATTGAAGTATGCGCCTTCGCGATCCGGACGGTCACCGCCGAGGACGACTGTGGCGCCGGCGTCGATTGTTGATTTGACTTGTTCGAGCAACTTGACGGCGGCTTCTTCGGTGGAAAGCGGTGCAAGTGTAGTGTCTTCATCCATGGGGTCACCGAGCTTCAACGCAGCCATTTGTTCTTTGAAGCCTGCCATGAACTCTTTGGCAACAGACTCAACAACGATGAAGCGTTTCGATGCAACGCACGATTGGCCTGCGTTGACGATGCGACCTTGGACAGCGAGTTCGATGGTTGACTCCAAGTCGGCGTCTTCTAATACGATGAGGGGATCGTTGCCGCCGAGTTCCAGCACACTTCGTTTGAGATTCTTGCCAGCGATCGCGGCGACGGCCGCTCCGGCCGATTCGCTGCCGGTGAGAGAAACACCTTGAACGCGCTTATCGGATACGATGGCGTCGACCAAATCCGACGGGATGAACAAATTGGTATAGACACCGTCGGGCAACCCGCATTCAGCAAACAGTTCTTCAATGGCTTTAGCACATTGCGGCACATTGCTGGCGTGTTTCACTAGCACGGTGTTCCCCGCCATGATGTTGGGCGCAGCGAAGCGGACGACTTGATAGAAGGGAAAATTCCAGGGCATGACGCCCATCAAGACACCTAGTGGTTCATGCCGCAAATAGGCGTCGGCGCCTTCGACGTCCATCGACTGATCGGCCAAAAATCGTTCCGCACCCTTCGCGTAATATTCGGCGATCGTTGCGCAATATTCGATTTCGGATCGACTCTCGCTGATCCGCTTGCCCATGTCTTGAGTGATCAACCGCGCGTAGGTGTCGGCGTCGGCGCGGAGCAATTGCGCGAACTTCAACAGCTTTGACTTGCGATCCGCAAACGATCGTTTTCGCCACGCTTGGTATGCGTCGTGAGCGGCCCCGATCGAGGTCATCACTTCGTCTTTCCCCATGGGGCGGAATGTTTCGACAGTCTTGTTCGTAGCTGGGTTAATGCTGGCTATGGCTGTCATGAGACTTCTTTGGATTGAACTGTAGTGTCGCGGAACATGTCAAACGGTTGGACACGTTCCCAAATGAGCGAAAGGTGTTGAGGCACCCGCTAGAGCCCCTGTCAAGCAACTCTCGAGCCAAAATTACCGTCTTGGTTGATGACTTCAACGGATGATGGGTGCAAGTGGTTTTGGGGATTCGTAGTGGCTTGGGTCGTAGTGGAAGAGGCACGAGTCCCGGTTGTCGAGGACGTATTGCCTCGTCGTTTGCGGCGGGAATGAGTTTATCTGCTGCTAGCCTGATGGATTCAAAAACATGGTTGCGTGGTGGTTCGCCGCCAGGGCATCCTTCTCAGAACGAAATAACGTCGATCGGCACTCCCGAATCTCCCAGAGGTGAAGGATTGGCCCTTAACTGCCTTGGCGAATCGGATGTCCTGCGCGAGGAGGTTGCATCAGGTTCAGCGTACGCGGCCCCATGAAACCGGCTCACCACGACGCACCGGTCACCCAAACCGGTGCTGTCTGGCGGAATGCAAGTCGCACCGGCCTGCCCCACCGGTGCGAGTTGCGGCAGGTCTCTGTGTCTCGCTTCGTTACTCACAAATTGCCTCCGTTCTGAATGACTTGACCGTCGCCAAAACCCAGCGTTTTGGAGACGTCGGACACAGAGAGGGTTTGTCGAAAACGAAATTAAGCGACTGGTAACGAGTCTCTGAGGTTCTCCAAAACAGATTATCCGCATCGGAAAACCACCCTGAACCGCCATCCTCTGCCGATAATCGAGCGACTGAAAATCAAGCCCGCAGTGTGGTATGAATTGGCAACTCGATCCGGTAGGTTGTTCTGCCTAGTTGCTGGCCAACCGCATAGCGTCGATGAGTTTCGTGGTCGCCTTCGCAAGAATCGCTATCACGTCCGCCAAGCCACCCGAGAATTGTTGAGTGCATAACCGGTTTCTAAGTCATTTGCGTAGGCCAGTAAAAATGAGACTTCATCATTCCATAATCGTAATTTTTACAATGTCTTGTTTTCTCGGGACCAACTCACTTTGTAGTGCCTTCGACCAGCGGGTGAGCGTTTCCGTTACGGATGCTGATAGTGGCGAAGCGATTGCCGCGAGACTGTATCTCACCTCGGATTCCAACCTTCCTTACTACTTTCAAGTAGCGAGCAATTTTCAAGTAGCAAGCCGTGGAGCCTCCTCTGTCAAATACGAAAAACAGAATTGGCTAGACAAGAACTCAGTTGAATACCACACGACCGTGTCAGCCGACAAGTGTTTCGCCGAAGTTCCAAGTGGACATTACAAACTGGTCGTCGAGCACGGCAAATCCTATCGTCCAGTAACTAAGTCGTTCGACGTCGCGGACCAAGACATTGAACTCGAAATCCCACTGCAACGATGGAGCGATCCAGAAGCCGCGGGTTGGTTTTCTGGTGATACACATTTGCATCGCACCGTCGAGGACCTTCGCAATGTTATGTTGGCCGAGGATTTGAATGTTGCCTTGCCATTAACGAGTTGGGTTACATTCGCTGACAAGCCACCCGCAAGTGGCGATAAGAACATTCAGGACGCCAAGTTGTCTGCATTGATCGAAATCGACAAACATCACGTCATCTGGCCTCGCAACACAGAGTACGAAATCTTTAGCGTCGGCGGCAAACAACACACATTAGGTGCGCTGTTCGTACTCGGGCATCGTGACAGTTTGCAACAGACAGTGCCACCTTGGCAACCAGTAGTCGATAGCCTTAAGACATCAGACTCGCGAGTGCTATTCGATATGGACAAACTCGATTGGCCCTTTGCAATGGTGTTACCAACTCTGTTCGGGACGACACGTGGCGAGAACTGCTTGTATGAACTCGCCAACAATCATGTATGGCGTACCAAGTTTGCCTTCAAGGACTGGAATACAAGTGCCCCTGATTTCCTACATCCACCGTTCGGCTCACAAGTTGGTGGACACCGCGCATGGCTCGACTATACCCATGGTATGTACTACAC
>JANNNN010000395.1:0-7356 GCA_031398555.1 Planctomycetia bacterium
CGAAGCCGCCCGTTTTTGGTTGAAGCTCACTAAGAGCGACTTGCCGGGCGAGCCGTTTCACCCCAGCCGCGTGTTCCATTACTACTGTGTGCATCTGAAACACGTTGCACAGCCAGCGTTTGTGCTCGACATCACCGACCAGTGGCAGGCGAAGGCCGACGCTATCGCTTGCTACGTCAGCCAGTTTACAACCGGCAAAGAACTCGTTGAGCCTTCTATGCTTGACCGCCTCCGTGACGAAGCGGCCTATTGGGGAAAGATGATCGGCACTCGCTATGGCGAACCATTCAACTCGCGAGAACCGATAGCCCTTAGCGATCTCACACGCTTGATGTAGACCGCCCAGCTTGTAGTTCGTAGCTGGTTTCGTAAGAAACCGGTTCTTTTTCCAATTCATCGGTTTCTGCCGAAACCAGCTACAAATTCTAAACGCAAACCAGCTACAAGCTTTCGAACCGCGGTGTCTACTTCTTACCTTTAGGATCTAAATTCGCGGCCAGTTCCGCGTCGCTCACGGTTGAAACAACGCCGCTTTCGGGCACTTCGACTTTAGATATCCACAGCATCGCGTTGAGTACGACTTTGCGAAAATCCTCATTGGCCCAGTTCTTGTGAAAGTGGCCACCTGTAAATCCAAAACCCCGACCACTATCTGGTCGTTCGACACACCACATCATCGCTTCAGCCCGAGCCGAATTGGCTTCGATATGCTTGTATGGACCCTGCGGATACACATAAGGACCATCGCGCACATCATCAGAAGGAGTCGCAACCAAGATTGGGACGAACTTTAGATTCTCAGTCGTCACGGCTTCGTTGCCCGGGATATCCGACACAAAACGCATGTTAAAATACCATTCGTCTTTGATTCGAAACGGCTTTACGCCGCGACTGATCGGATGGTTTGGATAAGCCTCGAAGGCGGGCTCCCACATCGGGTTGCAGGAGAACATGTTTTCATAATGACCACCGATCCAGCGTTTGAACTCAGCTCCGGCTTGGTTCGCGACAATCTCGACGCCGTAGTGCATGCAGCCGATGCCGACACCTTTGCTTGCCCATTCGTCGACCATCTTTTTGCGTCGGCCATTTTCCTGGACCACTTCATGCCCGCCACCACCGTCCATATAAAAGACGACTGCGGATGCCCCCTCAAAGATCGACTCATCCTTTGGCCAACCGCTGAGCGATATCTTAGTCTCGAGTCCCGGTTGATTTGCCAAGCACTTCGCAATCAACTGGACTCCAGCATTGAACTCGTGCTCACCGGGTCCATGCGATGGCTTGCCAGCGATGATTACAAGTTTCTTCTTGGCTGCATCTTCGGCCATTGCGGAAACAGAAGTGCTTGTTAACGCAAGTAAGCAGGCAAATTTAAAAACCAGTTGTCTCATGATGTTCCTGAAGGATAGAGGAGTTGGTAGGAGGGGATTGGGGGTTCAGCCATTCTGACTCAGTGGTGCCCATTTGACCAGTCAATAAGTCATGGCGTTTTAAGTCCGTCATTTGCGGGGCGCTGATAGTCCAGTAGCGTTTTCTAGTTTCCGTTTTAGCCTTAGGGCATTTCCGACTACAGTAACGTCGCTTGCCCCCATAGCAAACGCAGCCCAAAGGGGGCCGCTTTCGCCGAGCATGCCCAAGGCGGCCAGAGGTATCGCCAGTGCATTGTAAAGAAATGCAAAGAATAAGTTCTGTTTGATCGTCCGCAACGTGGCACGCGAAAGCTGAATCAATTCAGGAATCGCAGAGACTCGATCGCCCGGGATAACCACTGCGGCAGCTTCGATGGCGACATTTGTGCCGGATGCCATAGCGATACCGAGTCCAGAAGTGGCAAGGGCCGCGGCATCATTCAAGCCATCGCCGACCATGATGATGTCTTTTCCTAATGACTGAATATGTGTGGCTTTAGATTCAGGAGTGGCTTCAGACAAAACCGCACTTTCGTCAAGTCCAAGTTCAATTGCGATGGCTTGAGTGGCCGCACGTCGATCGCCAGAAAGAATGGAAACGCTGATTCCGGCTTGCTTGAGATTGGCAACCGCATCCTTCGCGTCCGAACGCAGGCGGTCGTTTAAAGTGAGCGTACCGATAGCCGCGCCATCGATGACCACGCGAGCGGTTGTATTGGCGTCGCGATCAACGACGACCATTCGACCATCCATTAGCCCCTGAACGCCGCGTCCGGGAAGCGACGCGAAATTGACAACCTTTGAAAGTTTAAGTCCCCGCGTTAGGGCTTCCTCAACTATGGCTTTAGCAATCGGATGTTCGCTGGGTGCCTCCACCGATGCGGCGATTTGCAACAGTTGGTCTTGGGTGTAATCTCCGGCCGTTGAAATGTCGGTAACTTGAGGTTTTCCAGCCGTTAATGTTCCAGTCTTATCAAATACAACTTGGGCGGCCCGACCAATGCGTTCGAGCGCTTCAGCACTGCGAATAAGAATTCCGCGACGACTGGCCGCGCCTGTGCCGACCATGACTGCCATCGGAGTTGCCAATCCCAGCGCGCAGGGGCAGGAAATAATCAGTACGGTGACAGCTGATATAAGACCCTTAGAGAAATTCCCAGCTATCCACCAGCCAACAACGGTAATTAGAGCGATTGTCAGTACAGTAGGTACGAAGATTGACGAGACTTGATCAGCTAACCTTTGGATGGGAGCTCGACTGGTTTGAGCACGCTGAACAAGCGCTGCGATTCGAGAAACAGTGGTGTTGCGACCATCGACGGTCGTTTCAACCACAAGCCTTCCAGTTGTGTTCATCGAGCCCGCGACGACGCTATCGCCGATGTTCTTTTCTACTGGAATCGGTTCACCCGTGACAATCGATTGATCCACCGCAGAATTGCCTTCGATCACGTTGCCATCGACGGCGATTCGACCTCCGGGGCGGACGATTAACTTGGCACCGGCTGGAACTTCTCGACTGGGCATGATTTTTGAAGCGCCATCGGACTGTAGGACTTCCGCGGTCTCGGGTTGCAAACGCAGCATTTCGCGAACGGCCGAACCAGCCGATGAACTGGCGCGAGCCTCAAACCAATGCCCAAGACTCACGATACCGAGTAGCCCACAGGCTTCAGCAAAATAGGTTGGATGATCGAGCCCAAATACGAGGACAATGGTCGAATAAACGAAGGCGGTGGTCGCGCCAATCGAAATCAGCGTGTCCATGTTAGTCGTGCCCAGCATCGCAGCTCGCCAAGCCGATTTGTAGAACTCGAATCCAGCAAAGACGATGATCACAAGGGCGCCGACAAACATCGTCCAAGACATCCACGGACCGTGCCAATGCATCGCCGCTGAGGTCCAGTGCAAGGTTTCGAGCGGCAACCAAAGTCCCATGCCGACGATTGCGCGCCAGCGCCAAGTTCGCTCGTTGGCTAGCTGCTGCCGTTCGATGTCGCTGTGGTCAATACTACCTTCCGCGGGCTGGATTAACTCTGCTGAAAAGCCTCGAGTCTGAATCGCCTTCACTAACTCTTTAGCGTTAAGATTGTGCCCCTCAACTTCGGCCGTGCCAGCGGAAAAGCTCACGCTCGCTGCCGTGACATCTGAGCGATTTTCCAGCGCCGCTTGGATTCCGGCAGCGCAGCCAGTGCAAGTCATGCCCGTCACACGCAGCCGTATTGCACCCGTTTTTTCGTTGATCACCAAGGGCAACAGAGCGGACTGAGGTGAATGCGAATGGTTGGTATCGGAGGCAGGAATCGGTGGTTGCATGCGCTGAGCCTAGGGAGCATCGTTCAGGTACTGATTGCGTCGAAACGAAACAAGCAGACGTCTGGCTGCTATTCTAGCAGCGAATAGTAACTTGGGACCATTGTCCCGAGCATCACGAAAGAGTTGCCGAAGGGACTTTGAATTATAAAAAGCCGGTCCAACACGGGACAATTACAAAGGGATTGGACAAATGGTCCCAGCTACGTTATTGTGCAAGAATCACTACGTAATACAAATACGGCATCAACGTAGCCAAGATAAGAATCCAAGCCGTAATCCAAATCCAGCGTTTGCCGCTTGGCTTCTGAGCGGTCTGATCGGGAAATTCTTCCGCTAAGTACTTGTCGTAGTCAAAGTCGTCGGCATCATCGTAGCCGCCGTTCTCCAAAGCCAAGTGTGAATCGTCAGCATGATTCTCAGCTTTGTTTGGCGTTTTCTTTACATTTCCAGTCTGTACCCAGCTAGTTGCGTCGAGCGAACGCGTGTGATCTTTTCCCGGCAAATTGCTCTTGTGGCAATGGTGACACTTGAGCGCATTGCTACGAATCCGCTTTCCGCATGATGAGCAATCGATAAAAGTCAGGCTCTGGACCATGGTCGAATATCTGAAGCTGGCTGACAAAGGGCTATTTCTACCACTTCAACTCTACTGCACCGCAGCCTGCAATCCAATCCCCAAATTTGCCGCTGCGTATTTCAGCCACTGGTGATCGAACCCATTGAAAGATATACTTCGCGGTTTGAATTTCTGGCCGCGAAATCGCTTTCCGGCCATGGACGACCGCTGTGCGGTCGATAAGGGGAAGTCGATTTATGGCTAGCAATGTTCCCGTGGTGACTGGCGGGGTTGGTGAGTTAGCGGACGAAAAGATTTTGGTGCTGGATTTTGGATCCCAGTACGCACAGCTCATCGCACGGCGAGTCCGAGAACAAAACGTCTACTGCGAAATCGTGCGCCACAATCTCTCCGCAGAGACAATCCGTGCAAAAAAACCGCGCGGGATCATTCTTTCCGGTGGTCCATCGAGCGTCTACGAAGAGGGTGCACCGCGCTGCGATCCTGGCATTTTTGAACTTGGCATTCCAGTTCTGGGAATTTGCTACGGCATGCAGCTTGCCTGCGATTCACTGGGCGGTCGAGTTGGACATTGCCACACACGCGAATTCGGTCGTGCTTCGCTGAAAATTGGCAAAGCCGAGCATTTGCTGGCCGGTCTGCCTGAGAAAATCGATGTTTGGATGAGTCATGGGGACCAAGTCAACGAAGTCTCTGACGACTTCGAGCCGCTTGCCGCAACGGAAACTTGCCCATTCGCAGCCGTCGCGCACAAGCGGCTGCCCGTCTTCGGTTTGCAGTTTCACCCCGAAGTGACCCACACGCCTCTTGGCAGCACGATCCTTAGAAATTTTTTGTATAACGTTTGCGGTTGTGAGGGCCGCTGGCACTTGTCCGATTTTGCCGAGCGAACAGTTAGGTCGTTACGCGAGCGGATTGGTACAGATCGAGTCATCTGCGGCTTGTCAGGCGGCGTCGATAGCGCAGTGACTGCAGCCCTGCTTTACAAAGCCATCGGCCCACAACTCAGCTGCATTTTGGTTGACAACGGGCTACTGCGAAAAGACGAGCAAGCGGCCGTAATCTCCGAATTCTCCGATCATTTCAAAGCCGATTTGCATGTGGTTCAGGCTGAAGATCGCTTTCTCAAGCAGCTGGCTGGGATCACCGAGCCCCAAGAAAAACGCCGACGTATTGGTTATATGTTCGTCGATTGCTTCAAAGAAGAAGCGGTAAAAATATCCGGCGCAAAATATCTGGCCCAAGGGACACTTTATCCTGATGTGATCGAAAGCGGTGCGGCGGCCGACGGTCCCGCCGCGACGATTAAGTTGCATCATAACGTCGGGGGCCTTCCCGAGCAGTTGGGATTTGAGCTCGTCGAACCGCTGCGTGATCTATTCAAAGATGAAGTCCGCAAGCTCGGTCTCGAACTTGGATTACCAGAGCATTTAATTTGGCGACATCCGTTTCCAGGTCCCGGCCTGGCCGTGCGTTGCCTCGGCGAAGTCACCAAAGAGAAACTCGACGTGCTCCGCGAAGCCGATCAGATTGTTGTCAGTGAAATCAAAGCGGCCGGTTTATATCGCGAGACTTCGCAGGCATTCGTCGTCCTCCTGCCAGTCCAAAGTGTTGGTGTAATGGGCGATGCGCGAACTTATGAAAACGCCGTCGCAATTCGATCTGTTAACACCGACGACTTCATGACCGCCGACTGGAGCCGCTTGCCCTACGATCTGCTCGCTCGTATGAGCACTCGTATTATCAATGAAGTCCGTGGCGTGAATCGTGTGTGCTACGACATCAGCAGCAAACCACCCGCTACGATCGAGTGGGAATAGGTTCGCGTACAATTGGTTTTGATGCATTTATCCGTGGGACCGCTATGCTATCCGTGGGAAAGGTACTTTTCTTTCCCACGGATGACATAGTGGTCCCACAGATGGAAGAAAGAACTTGATAGTCACTGATATTCCTCACCTTCACAAAAGTCTATTCTGGGCACTGCTCCACCTTTACCACAATCGGGATTTTGCACCAATAATGTCAAACAGCATTCCCAAATTCTTACTACTTGGCTTCGCATTCTTAAACAGTGTATGCCTTGCCCAGTCGCCTTTATCACCGATTCAAGTCAGCCAAGATAAGCTGCACTTTGAGGACACTAGTGGCAAAGAGTTTCGTGTGTGGGGCGTCAACTACGATCACGATGATGCGGGTAGCCTGATTGAAGACTACTGGGATAAAGACTGGCTTCGAGTTGAAGAAGATTTTAAAGAGATAGCAGATCTTGGCGCCAATGTAGTCCGCGTGCATTTGCAAGTTGCCAAGTTTATGTCGACAGCCGATACGCCCAATCAAGCGTCGCTGAATAGACTTGGTGAGTTGTTGAAGCTGGCCGAACGCTTGCACATCTATTTGGACATCACTGGACTCGGTTGTTATCACAAAGCGGATTTGCCTGCATGGTACGATCCGCTCGACGAAGCTGCTCGATGGCAAGTACAGGCGAATTTTTGGCGAGCCGTTGCTGAGGCTTGCAAATCAAGTCCAGCAGTATTCTGTTACGACTTAATGAACGAACCGATTCTGGCTGGTGACAAACCTGAAACCGAATGGTTGACCGGCGAACTGGGCGGCAAGCATTTTGTTCAACGTTTGACCTTGGATCTCAAGGGACGCACTCGCGAGCAGGTGGCGGCCGCTTGGGTGAAATTGATGACAGATTCCATTCGCGAAGTAGATTCCAAGCACTTGATCACAGTCGGAGTGATTCCATGGGCGCACGTTTTTCCAGGCGCCAAACCGCTGTTCTACGCACCAAGCGTCTGCGGGCCACTGGATTTTGTCAGTGTCCACTTTTATCCCAAAGCTGGTGAAGTCCAGAAGGCGCTCGATGCACTGAACGTCTACAAAGTTGGCAAGCCGATTGTGGTCGAAGAGTTCTTTCCACTTTCCTGTTCATTGGAAGAAGCAGCAGAATTTATCGATAAGTCTCACACCAATGGCTTTGTCAGTTTTTATTGGGGCAAGACGATCGAGCAGAATGAACAGGCTGGCGATATCAAGGGC
>JANNNN010000181.1:0-5199 GCA_031398555.1 Planctomycetia bacterium
CTGGTTTCGTCAGAAACCGGCAGGGGGATGAGCTATTCCTCCAATCGCCCGGTTTTTTCTAAAACCAGCCTCTCGCAAAAACTTCTCTCCGATCTCGGCAAATTGTTTCCGGCAGGCGTTTGAGCTTATACTGTTCCGACCTCGGCTTTGGCCCTCCTTATCTCACCTTCCAACCACCAGGAGATTTGCTCGTGAAAACCCTCTCGATTTGTCTGGCATTTGCCTATTCGCTTTTATCACTCGTACCCGCGCACGCCCAAGAAAAACCTAAACCGGTACGAATGGGCTGCGGTATGATGACTTTTGATACAGTTCCTGGATGGGGACTACGCCCTGATGGTAAATCGGCGATTGGACCTTGCCACGGCTCTGTGGTCGTCGACAAAGCCGGCAACATCTACACTAGCGCCAACGCAGGTGTTTTTGTTTTTTCGCCTGAGGGAAAAGTTGTCCAGTCCTACCTCGGCAATGAGTATTCCAATATTCACGACATGGAGATCCGCGACGAAGCAGGCACTGAGTTCATCTACGGTGCTCGAAACGCTAACGCCGAAGGGATCAAGTTCAATGCCCGCAGCGGCGAAATCATTTTGCACCTGGGCTTTCCTAAAGAGTCTGGACTGAATCTGGAAAAGTTCAATCCGACCGCGATTACGGTTGCCGATAACGGCGACATCTTCTTGTCTGACGGCTACGCAAGCAATCACATCTTCAAGTTCGACAAGACCGGCAAGTACTTAATGCACTTCGGCAAAAAGGGAAATGGTGAGAAGGAGTTTAATACCGCTCACGGCATGACACTCGACACGCGTTACACTCCAGCGAGATTGCTTATCTGCGACCGCAACCACCAACCCAAGGGCCGCTTGCTGCATTACACTTTGGAAGGTGAATTCATCGAAGAAATCATCACAGGCCTTGGAATGCCAACCTCGGCTGCCATTCAAGGCGACTATGTTTCGGTCCCTGACCTTCACGGTCGCGTTGTCATTCTCGACAAGACCAACACCATCATGGCCGTGCTTGGGCACAATCCCGACAAGGCAAAAGGTGGCAACTACAACATCCCTCAAGAGCAATGGGTTGAAGGTGTCTTCAGCGGAACGCATGGATCGAACTGGGACAAAGACGGCAACCTCTACGTTCAAGACTGGAACGTTTCAGGCCGGATTATGAAGCTGGTACGCGTGAAGTAACCGACAGGAAATTCGAGGAGACTTTGGCTTGGCTCGGTTGAAACCCGCGGTCGGCTATAAAGCAGCGTGACAGATTTCCGTCATTCAATCGCTACGACTGGAAAAATGTGCATTTTAAGTAAAATAAGACGCGCCAGCCCGACCGGATCAGTAGACAAATGAGCGAATCGAGTCATACTTGTGAAGGAATTTCATCCAGACAGTGTTTAAGGTGATAGATTTTGAGCAACGGGCAGGCGACGGATCAGCGACGAGCGAAGTTGCGGGAACTGATCCGCAGCCAAGGCTTCGTCTCTATTCCGGACCTGCGTTCGGCGCTTGATGTCAGCGAATCGACCATCCGGCGCGATCTGGATCACCTGGAATCCGAAGGCGAAGCTCAGCGGACACATGGCGGGGTCTTTTTCACAGGCGGCGCGGCGGCTCTTCGATTGTTCGAAGATCGGCGGTCAAGCCAGTGGGATCTAAAACGCCAAATCGCGATCGAAGCCAGCCGTTTGATTGAGAATCACGACACCGTGCTGCTCGATGGAGGCAGCACGACATACGAATTGGCTCGACAACTTGTTGGACGACCTCTCCAAATTGTGACTAACTCACTGCCACTGGCGAACCTCTTTGCCTCCAGCGACCAAGCGGACCTTGTCTTGCTCGGTGGCTACGTGCACAGTCGCACTGGCGTATCGCTCGGTCCGTATGCGAACCAAATGCTCGCTTCGCTCAATGTGCAAAAAGCAGTCTTAAGTATCGCCGGCGCGAACGACCGTGGTTATTACAACAGCAATCTGCTGCTTGTCGAAACCGAACGAGCCATGATGAAATCAGCTGACCAAACAATCGTTGTCGCCGATAGCAGCAAGTTCGGTAAGAGTTCACTAGCCAGGCTATGCGAACTAAATCAAGTGCAAACTGTCGTCACTGACGATGGACTGAGCGATGCGTGGCGGAGCCGATTGCAAGACGCCGGCGTGCAATTGCATGTGGCGGCCGAAGCCAAACCTGATCCCACCAATACCGAATCCACCCCTGAGTGATATTGATATGTCAGCAGCCTCAATCGATCGAACCCAAGTTGAACAGCTTGTGCGCCAAATCGTGCGTCGTATCGCCAGCGGTGAAAATGCTGCGAAAGCGTCCCCGCCAGCCGTGCCGAAGCTACTCGTCAGCATTTCAGCTCGTCACGTTCACCTTACAGATGAACATGTCGAGCGACTGTTCGGCAAAGGTCATGTGCTGACTCCTGGCAAAGATCTCTACCAAGATGGATTTTACGCCGCTAAAGAAACAGTCATGATTGTCGGCCCCCGCCGTCGAATGCTCCCCGAAGTTCGCGTCCTCGGTCCGACTCGAAAAGCAAGTCAAGTTGAGTTGGCGATCACCGATGCAATCTCGCTCGGCATCGACGCACCTGTGAAACATTCCGGTGACATCGCTGGTACTCCAGGTTGCGTGCTCGTTGGACCAGCCGGCGCGGTTGAGTTACACGAAGGTGTGATTCGCGCGGCCAGGCATGTTCATATGAGTTTTAAAGAAGCCGACTACTACGGCGTCAAGAATGGTGACTTCATGACGCTGTCGATCAAGAGTCCAAATTGCAGCGTGTCGTTCGAAGACGTCTTAGTGCGAGCCGACGAACATGCCAAGCTAGAGGTCCACATCGATACTGACGAAGGCAACTCCTGCAACCTGGACGCTGCTACTGAAGTAGTGCTGAAGGCCAACGCCGGCTGTAAATGTAAAGATCATTGAAACGTAGCATAGGCTTCCAGCCTGTGAAAAAAACTCAACATGACGTTGCTTAGAAAAAGGTTCCGCTTTGCGTAGCAGAGCGCGGCAACATGACCGACAACTGGGGCTACGAAGCCCGCAATTTCAAATGCCAAAAGCGAGGAGAAAATCAAGTATGGCTAAAATTTCGGAAGCGCTCGGTATGATCGAAACCAAAGGGTTCATCTCTTTGGTAGAAGCGGTTGATGCCATGATGAAAGCTGCCAATGTGCAGTTTTTGGGTTGGGACAAAGTCGGTAGCGGGCTCGTCTCTGCTTTTGTTAGCGGTGACGTTGCGGCTGTTAAAGCTGCGACTGACGCTGGTGCTGCGGCCGCTGGTCGCGTCGGCGAAGTCGTCAGTGTTCAAGTGATCGCTCGTCCACACGAAGATCTGTCCAAGATTCTTAAGCTCTAACGACCTGAGAATTCAACAACTCCTATACCGCATCCATAAGAAGTACTGAAAGAAGATCATGCAAAAAGCAATTGGACTTGTAGAAACGAAGGGACTATTGGCGCTCATCGAAGCGACTGACGCAATGGTCAAAGCAGCTAGTGTTGAAATCGTTAAACGTATCGACATCGGTGGCGGCTTGGTCACGACCGTAGTCAGCGGCGATGTCGGCAGCGTTCGCGCGGCCGTCGAAGCTGGCGCCTCGGCAGCAGCCCAGGTTGGCGAATTGATCAGCAGCCACGTGATCGCGCGTCCGGCTGAAGGACTCGAAACAGCTTTTTTCTCGTAGTGTCGAACAGTTGTCTCAAATGTTCATAGGCCAGTGACGTTTTGTGAGCCATCGGCGCTAGCCGCGGGTGTCGGAGGATGACGGTGGGAATTACCATCCATTTTCCAATTCTCAAAGTCTGCGAATCGCTCGGCGCAACGTGATTGGTTTAGTGAAATTTGGCTTAAGCAAGATTTCTCATTTGGAACGATTTTACTCCGAGTCCCGCGGCTAGCGCCGTCGGCTGACAGTTTTTAACACCCAACGTAGGAGCAGGGATGAAGGTCCTAGTCGCAAACCTCGGCTCAACAAGCTTTAAATATCGCTTGTTCGATATGTCGACCGAAAAACAACTTGCGCGAGGCGGCGTCGAGCGAATTGGCTCGCCGGTGAGTCGTTGCAATGTTGAGATCGGTGATTATCGCGGCGAAATGGAAATGCCCGTGCCGCATCACGGAGTTGCGGTGCGCGCTTGCGTCCTGCAGTTGACGGATCCGCAGCATGGATGCATTGGCAGCGAGTCAGAGATCTCCGCAATCGGCTTCAAGGCTGTGCACGGCGGTCGACTGGCAGGTGTTTTTCGAATCGATAATTCGGTTTTAACTGCGATGGAAGAGGTCAGCTCAGTCGCACCGGCGCACAATCCGCCTTACTTGGCCGCGATGCGTCAGTTGGCTGAAACTGTGCCCGACATTCCACTTGTGGCAGCGTTCGAAACAGATTTTCATCTAACCATCCCTGAGGCTTGTCGGCGTTATGCACTTCCCAAAGCTTGGACGGAGGCGCTGCCGATTCGCAAATGGGGCTTTCACGGCGCGAGCCACCGCTTTATTGCGACGCGTAGTGCTCAATTGCTCGGTCGCTCCAATGCGCGAGTCATCTCGTGTCACCTCGGTGGCTCCAGTAGTCTGACCGCGATCCACTCTGGCAAGAGTGTCGCGACCACGATGGGAATGAGTCCACAAACCGGTCTGCCGCAAAACAATCGAGTCGGTGACCTGGATCCGTTCTGCTTGCCGATGTTAATGCAGCACACTGGCATGAACCTTGAAGAGATGCTGAAGTCCCTTTCAACCGAGGCTGGACTGCTTGGATTGTCAGGTGGTGTTAGCGGTGATATTCGCGATCTCGAAAACGCGGCAGCCAGTGGCAATGCCGATGCGCAGTTGGCTTTGGATGTCTACGTCGCCGAGATTCGTCGACAACTCGGTAGCATGTTGGTAGCCCTCGGTGGCTTGGATGCACTCGTATTCACAGGTGGCATCGGTGAGAACGGTGCGAACATTCGTGCTGCTGTTTGCGATGGACTGAGTGAATTAGGTATCTCGCTGGATGATGCCAAAAATCGATCGTCTAAAGGTGAAGTGCGTTTGGATGCAGCCGATAGCCGCGCTCAGATTTGGATCATCCCGACCAACGAAGAACTTATCGTCGCTCGCCAAACCGCCAGCGCGCTCAAGGACTAAGTGATCATGTTTGTAGCCAAAGTAACAGGTTCTGTTGTATCGACTGAA
>JANNNN010000204.1:0-8474 GCA_031398555.1 Planctomycetia bacterium
AAGCGAAACTGACTATGAGAAAAGCCTATGGATTCAAAGAATACAAATCCATCGAAATCGCCTTATATCACCAGCTTGGCAAGCTGCCCGAACCAAAATCTACCCACAAATTCTGCTGACGAGGCAAAATTAAACGCAGAGGCGCAGAGTCAAAGAGGCGCAGAGAAAGCGGTATTACTGGTAGTGCATTTAAATTATACGTCGCCGCATTAACTTCCAATCTTTGCGACTCTGTGCCCCTGCGTCTCTGCGTTAAATTTCCAGTCTGGAAGCTGCCAAGACGAAAAAAATTAAACGCAGAGGCGCAAAGTCAAAGAGGCGCAGAGAAAGCGGTATTACTGGTAGTGCATTTATATTATACGTCGCCGCATTCGGCAATGTTCAAGGGCAATTCTATTCCTTGAACGCCGCGTTCGGTTTCAAAAGAGTTCCGGCAGAGGTACAATGTCAACCGTGGGTCGGCTAGACTGATTTCTCTTAACGTGGGTTCAAAAACAAATGATGCTACTACGCTTCTTGCTCCTACTGCTTGTACTAAACACTTTGTCCATCGCGGCAGCAGTTGAACCTCGAAGGACGCTGGTTTCGATTCATGGAGATCAGTTCAGGATCAATGGTCGACCAACTTATGAAGGTCGGACTTGGCATGGCCATCGCATCGAAGGCTTGCTACTAAATAGCCGCATGGTACAAGCAACTTTTGATGATTTGAATATTGATTCACGTGGTCAGTGGAAATATCCGGATGGAAAGGACTACGATGCGGATCGAAACACAAGCGAGTTCATTGCAGCGATGTCCGAATGGCGCATGCACGGGTTGCTGGCGATCACTCTGAATCTCCAAGGCGGAAGTCCGCAGGGATACTCGAAGGTTCAACCTTGGCACAATTCGGCGTTAACGGCTGACGGATCGTTGCGTGCCGAGTATATGAATCGATTTGAACGGGTGATTGACCGTGCAGATGAACTGGGAATGGTGGTGATTCTTGGCTATTACTATTTTGGGCAAGATGAACGGGTGATCGATGAGGCCGCAGTGAAGCGTGGAGTGGATGCAGCTTCGAACTGGATTCTCGACAAAGGTTACCGAAACGTTCTAGTCGAAGTGAACAACGAATGCGACGTCAAGGCTTATCAACACGAAATTCTAAAGCCCGAGCGTGTTCACGAACTGATTGAACAAGTCAAAGGTTACACGCGCGATGGAAACAGATTGCTGGTTGGTACCAGCTACGGTGGCGGGGCAATCCCGAGAGCGAATGTGGTGCGAGCTAGCAATTTCTTGCTTATTCATGGCAATGGCGTGAAAGAACCGACTCGCATCACGGAAATGGTAAAGCAAACACGAGCAGTTGCTGGTTATCGTCCGATGCCGATTCTGTTCAATGAAGATGATCACTTCGAATTCGATAAGCCCGAGAACAATTTTGTAGCCGCAATTTCTGAATATGCTTCGTGGGGCTATTTTGATTATCGAATGAAGGATGAGGGATTCGATGAGGGTTACCAGAGCGTTCCGGTGAACTGGAGTATCTCAAGCGAGCGGAAAGTAGGGTTTTTCAACAAAGTCGCCGAGATCACGGACGTAACCGGTAAGTAATAGATTGAGTGCTCAGCGCGTGACCTGAAGAATAAACTCGGCAAACCTGGTAAGTGCCACCGGCGCGATGGTGGTTTCGATGGTTTCGTATTCGTCGACCAAACCGCTTTTACAGGGCTGCAACAGGTGATTCAAGCCGGGAAGAATTTCCAACTTGGTTAATGGATTGGCTGGTGAACCCAGTGCCGTCTGCATCGCGTCGCGGTTGCCGGTGGCAGGGACCTGCACATCTTCACTGCCCCAGACGGCAAGCAGTGGTTGTTTTATCTGCGATATGAACTTCGCTGGATCGCGCTGCAAGAAGTCCCGGTACCATGCGCTATTGAGTTGCTTGAGTCTTGCTGACAAAGCTGCCTTCGCGGTTGCTTCGGTATCAGCGGGTACGTCGGCGACAGTAAGAAAATCCTCAACAATCGCATCCACCTGCTTCTCATAGTCTTTTTGGTCGGCGTTGAGCATCGATAGTTCAGAGTGTTGCTCCATCATCTTGCGGAGCGCATTCAACGTGGCATCGCGGGTCTTTTGACGTCGGGCCATTTCCAGTGTCTGCTCCACAACGATTTTACGACCGTCCCAGCCCGCCCCTGCCATCAAGATCAAGAAGGCGACGCTTGGATTCTCGGCGGCTACACCGATCGCGACAGACGAGCCCTCGCTATGACCGAGAAACCCGATTTTCGTCGGGTCAATTCGTGAGTGTTTGGATAAGTAGTCCCAGGCCGAATGGGCATCCGTTATAAAGTCTTCAGTTACGGCCTTGTCGAAATCTCCCGTACTCTTTCCGACCCCGCGATCGTCGTAACGGAGGACTGCGATGTTTTGCCGCGCAAGATGATCGGCGATAATTAAAAATGGTTTGTGTTCAACGATGGTCTCGTCGCGATCCTGCGGTCCGCTGCCAGTAATTAATACGACTGCCGCAAGTTTTATATCCGATTTTGGGATGACCAGCGTGCCAGCTAACTGAACGCTTGGCGCACTGCCGCTTTCAATTTTTACATCGGTAGTTTCATAGGGAAACGGAGGCACAGGAGTTTGTGGGCGTTTCTTTTTAATAACCTCTAATTCGCTGGCCGTCGATTCTCGCTTCCATTCGAGCGGCAGTGGGACGAGTCCTTGGCTCCAGTTTCCGGTCCACTCGTCATCCTCTGGCTTGGCCTTGCCTTTCCAAGTTGCCGCCAATCCAGGGACTTTGATAACAAGTTGACCTGCGTCTGACTCAAGTGTGCCGACAAACGACCCAAATCCTTCGCTCAGGCTATCGACTAGTATCATCTGCTTACCGTCAACTTTTTCGCCTTCGATGATGCGAAGCTGCATAGGCAGTTTTCGAATGAACGCGTTCAATTCGCCACGATAGACAGTCGTTGCGGGCATTGGGGGAAGTGCTTCCACGCGATCTAGTTTCAACTGGAATTCAGTGCCGTTTTGGTTAAAAACTCCCTCAACGGACTTTCCGCCTGCGGCTTCGACCCCGACAAATTTTGCATTCACTGATTTGAAATCGATTGTCCATTTGCCCTCGGCACGCGTGATACTCGTCAGCGGAATTCTGGCTGATTTCTGGTCATCAGAGACACTGTAGCCTGTGAGCGTTCCATCGGGTTTCGACGTCAAATACATGGTTGTTCGTAACCATTGATGTGGTGTCTTAATTACTCCGTGCCAGACCTCATGCGGTTGAGCAACTTCTTGCGCCAAAGCCGCGGGAATCCAACTACAAACCAAACATATAGATATAAACGCAGCGATGGGTTGGAGCGACATGGTGAAGCCTTACCGGGAAAGGGAGACAGGGCACTTCTATAAACATCTTTGTACTCGTTTTGATCGGTGAAATCTGGACCCGGGACAACTAGGCGATGCCTAGCCCGTCTCCACCAGACGTTCCAATCAGATTCAGTGCTTCCTCTACTTTGTGAGAATGAGTTTCCCCAATTTTGTTCGACGAAGTCGATAAATTTTGCCTTCATTTTCGATCCAAACTTCGTCACCACAGCGACATAAATCGCTGAACGCAACCAACTTCGGCAGCTTCACCACCCCCTCAGGTAGAGGCTGAATGAAGGCGGAAGGGTGCTTCGGACTGTTTTCTGAATCGGGAGACGTCATCGGCTCAATTCCTTCAGAATCGCGTTTTTGTTTGTTTTACTACCTTCTCATCTCCAAAATCAGAACGAGAGTGAATTACTATAACAAATTAAGCGAAAATTTACAGGTCTATTGATACTGATTCTCAATTGTGATAGAAATACGATATCGAAGCAGCAAGCGATTGGAGCGGTGGCTTAAAAAACACCCTTTCCTCAGCCAGCCACGTTCGTTTTGCCACCGAGGGTCATGTCGAACTCGAGGGGTTTTTCCGTGGTTTTGAGGAGTTTGCAAATGTCATTCACGAACGCAGTTTCTTTACGTCGTGGCTTCACTTTGGTTGAGTTGCTCGTCGTTATAGCCATCATTGGAATTTTGGTTGGGCTACTTCTCCCGGCTGTCCAAGCCGCACGGGAGGCAGCGCGTCGCTTGCAGTGTGCGAACAATCTCAAGCAAATTGGGTTGGCTATGCACATGCACATGGATACGAAAAAAGGGTTGCCGGCCAATGGCAACTACACTTGGAACGGGACCGCGGTTGTTACTCAAAACGCTTGGTCCGCAATGGCCCGGATACTTCCATACATCGAACAAGAGAATTTGTTTCGAGGAATAAACTTTTCAGTCGGTTACAACAGCCAACCCGGGATTTCTTCTCAACGCGTTGCCACGTTCATGTGTCCATCGGAGATACATGAAAAGGGATTTGGTACTGACGCAACGTTTGGCCACAAGCACTGGCCCATAAACTATGTACTCAACAATGGAACTTGGGCGGTGATGACAGGTAAGGCCACAGGGATGCGAACTGGCGACGGTTCCTTCGGCCCCAACTCCACGCGACGGCCAGCCGACTTCACCGACGGTTTGAGCAACACGCTAGCAGTTGCTGAAGTAAAAGTATTTACGAATCGGGTTTCAGGCGCTAGCAACTCAGCGACTTTTGCAACGCTAACTCAGCCGCCAACAAACCCTATTTCGCTTTCGTTAGCGCCCTTTAGTCCAAGTGTGTTCACTCACGTTGAATGGGTTGACGGTAAGGTTCACGAGACAGGTTTTACCACCGTTTTCACACCCAATACCAACGTTGCGTTTAGCAGTGGCGACACCCTTTATGACGTCGATCTTGTTTTGACAACGGAACCCAATCTTGGCGATACGTACGCAGCTGTTACGTCTCGCAGTTTTCATACAGGAGGAGTCAACACGATGTTGATGGACGGTTCGGTCCACTTTGTTAGCAACAATATTCAGCTGAGTGTATGGCGAGCCTTTGGAACGCGTTCCGGCGCGGAAGTCGCCTCACTAGATTAGTAATTTCATTGACGTCGAGAATTCAAACGATGCTGCTAGCCTCCGATCCGACGCTGGGCAGCGTCGGCCACGATTCGCTCGGCCACGAGGGAGTTGCTATCGGATTGGACGCAGTGTGGATTGAGTTGGCGCTGTAGTTGTCGAAACCAACTTTGCTTGAGCCAGCATGCTATCGACCAGAGGCTTTACTATATTCGATGGCAGGGCGTAAGACGTGACTCGGCCTGCACGTGCTATATTGATACCGACCGTTCTACCATCTAGGTTGACCAGCGGACCGCCGCATTCTTGTGGTTCCAGAACAGTATCATGCGAGAACACCGTGCTAAAGCCAGTTGACCGTGCGCTGACGCGCCCGTTGACTTCCATTTCAGTTTTATCGAGCAATTCATCGGCTAGATCCATCAACCTTGCTTCCACTTCAAATCGCCGTTCGGCGCGATCAATTCCGATACGAATATACTCACCGGCATGGTTGCCGCCGACCGTTGCGATCTCGTGGATAATAGCATCTCGATTATCTAGCGACTTACCATTTACGGAGTAAAGCGTATCGCCCTTTCGTATACCGGCCTGATCGGCACCACTTCCGGGTAGAACCATTGAGACCGCTCCTCCGCCTCGAGTTGCTTCTAAAGTAACGCCGAGCCGAGGAAGTTTTTGCATTATGCTTTGAACGCCTGCACTGATCACGCCAACAGCGATTGGAGTCGCCTTCAAATCGGTAGTTGCGAGCCACTTGCCACGCGCGGGAATAGAGTTGCTATCCCAAGTTATGGTTACAAGTTTTGTTTCTGGAATATGAACGAGGGCTAAATCACAATCTAGAATTCGATTGACCACTGAAGCAGTGTATTCGCGGCTGTCAGAGGTTTGACAAGTTATTTCACCACTCCGCGGCAGCTGACTAGCTTTGGTAACGATCCAACCATCGCTATCGACAATCGCACCTAAGGCAACTTGCTCGCCGCCGTGCATGAATCGCACCGTACTCTTCCAGCTATCGCCAAGAGCCTCATTGAAGGCTCTCAACATCACAGGACTAGAGCGCTGGTTATAGCGCTTCATGTGCCCCGAGGATGTATCGGGACGGAACGCGCCACGACTTGGTTCTTGAATAAAGTGAGAATGGCTTGCGGACTCAGCGGTTTGCGAAACGGCTTGCCAACCGAGAAATTCGAGTTTGCTTGAAATCCGATCCGTAAAGCAATTTGAAAAGGAAGTGGCTAATAAGCTAACCGAAACTACCAGAGTGCAAATTAGGCGAGTATTCACAGCGATACAAACTTTCTAGCAAAGTATTCTTGCCCGGATCGATCTAAAGACTCAATTCTAATCAGGCTCCGCGTGGTTGTGGTACTCACCGCCACGATCCTGCGGCAGCGATTTTAAATGTCCGAGCGACAATTCCTTAATCTTCGACCCCAACTACCAAGGGGAATCGCAACGTGTTCCCATCGCGGACGATTTCAATAAACACGGAATCTCCGGGCAACGTTTGCTCGACAGCAGCTTGCAATTCCGCAAAGGAATTCACTGTAACATCATCGAAACTCCGAATGACATCTCCAGCAACAATGCCGGCAAGCTCGGCGGGGCTATCGGGTCGCACTGCTGAAACGATGGCCTCTGGATTGGATGACGCCGGGCCTTTGGGACCGACGACTCCGATCATCGGCTTGAAGCCTGGCAGGACTCCCCACGCTTCACTTTTCTTTAGTTTCTCTGCACCCAACTCAAATATTTCAATCGGAACGTGCATGTTATCTTCCATATCCGTGCCGATCCGCGAATGGATGCCGATCAGTTTTCCATCCAAAGTAAATAGCGGGCCGCCACTGTCGCCACCGATCAATGTGCAGTCGGTGAATAGCGTATTCGCTGGTTGCTTACCTTTAATCGAAAGTATACGGCCGACGCGTATGACACTTCCCCGTTTTTGTTGCCATCCACCCGGATGACCGGCCGCAATGCACCATTGACCTTCTTGCAGGGTCTCGCTTTTTCCCCGTGTGGCATGAGGCCAGGGGGTGCTGCGCGCGGTTTCGATTTTGATAAGTCCAGCATCATTGTTTCGATCCATGCCGAGCGTCACGGCTTCGACGCGTGTCCCGTCGCTGAACCGTACCCAAGCCTTTCGACCAGGTTTTCCGGCAACGTGGGCAGCAGTAAATATGTACCCATCTCCGGATACCACGACGCCACTACCTTGCGCGGATCCTTGTTGGACGTTGACGGTAACTTGATCGATAACCGCGGCCACTTTCGCCTGCTGAGCATCCAGAGCACGCAATTCGGACAAACTTTTGGGTTCGCTTCCCTTAAAGACCTGTTTTAGACGAGCGTCGAGCGCTACGAAAGTTGCGCCCGCCTCGTTGGACGAATTGGTGTTAATGACCGGTTTTGCAGCGGTCCGCGGCGCCGAAGGCTGGGAAGGTGAAGCCTGGGGTACGAGTCGCTCGAGCGGTGCGCCTTGAACGGAAGGGACAACTTGCGGCGTTGGAAAGGACTGTTGGGGTGGGTAAACGAATTTCGGTTGTGGAGCCGCAAAATCCTGGGCAGTCGCAGGCATTGAACTAGCGAAGATCGTTAGAATTGCAAAAAGCTCGAGAAAAAGCTGCTTACGAAATTTGGCTGGCAATATGCTTTTCTTACGTTTCTTGAATCGAAATGTCAGCATTAGTTAATCCTGCCAAAGATGGAAGTCGCCGCACCGATTGTAGCTACTTGAGCAAATCCGTGCACGATTCGATTATTCGTAGTTCGAAGGCAAAATAAAAGCCTTTTGCAAATCGAAATTGATTATTCCCCAAAAATGTTGGCTCACTTCTGTAAAATAGTAACGACTTTACCGGTCAAAACCGCCAGGCTGGGTACTCTTGATGAGCAAATTCGCGCAAGGCAATGGTTTTGCTCAAGCTTGCCGAGAGCTTTGACAGTTACCCTTTATTCGCGTTTTGGGAGTGGCAGGCTCCCTACTTCATGCAGTTTTTGATTCAGGTTGGAAGCCCAAGCTACTAGTGCTTTGTCCAGATTAAATTTTGGGGTTGGCACGTGGGTTTGACTCTAGCATTGGCTTGGTCCTATCAGCCGGAAGGCGTTAGCCTCCGGTTGGAGAAGTAAGGCAAACGGACAATAAAAAATACCAGCGAACCCACTAGTATTGATATCAATGGCTGTAGCAGCGGCGGAGTCGTGTTGCAACTGTCCCAGAGCTGGCCGCCGTTGCTACAGCCGTTGATTTCAATACTTTGCACGGTCGCACGAGCCCCGTAAACCGCAGCGTAGTGGAGCGTCAAGATCAGATCTTAGGATCAGCCGGAGTGCGCTACCGAGAGCGTCCCGCTGAGAAACTTTGAACGGATAGTTGTTAGTGCAGTGGTTAAGTCTTATCAGCCGGAAGGCGTTAGAGAGCGTCCCGCTTAAAAACCCCCGGAAAACGCGATTTTTCAAGCGACTTATCAGCC
>JANNNN010000230.1:0-7103 GCA_031398555.1 Planctomycetia bacterium
AGATAGGGCGACTGACTTCACAATAGAATGTGGGTATGGGAACCAAATTGAAGTACGACAATAACCCACCAGAACTGAGTTTGGATATCGCGAAAATAGCACAGCACGGCATGAAACCCTGCTGAGGGGTTCTAGATTAGCCACTGCGCCAGTTGAAGTCAATTAATTGCATAGCCCCAGCCGTGGCGGATGCTGCCAGCATTCGATTCCTAATACAATGGACCTAATCGAAGTTTTTTACAGCTTTTGTATATGTTAAAACGTGCTCCATGAAACTCGCAATACTAGTCCTCTTGCTCATGTTAGCCGCAAACGGCTGCAGGATGCCCTTTTCACGGCCGGTCCCGACTCCGACGCAGTACAAGGAGAAGTTTCTATCTTTTCTAGAGCCTGACGATGTTTCCGACTTGCAGTATTCCTACCAAGGTGCAGTAGGTGGAGAAGCGTCAATCGCGAAATTTCGCTTAACCCAAGAGGCAATCGGAATGCTTCGCACTGCAAGACCGATTGCAGTGACCTTTAAACCTGCTGATCAGGATGAGATTGCTGATTTAAAACGCGAATTCGCGAACTTGTCAGGAGCAGGAAGGATTCCGAAATGGTTTGATTTCCCATTCGACAAGTCCCTGCTGCTCTTTGAAGAAAGCGGAGACAACACTGATGAATGTCCCAGCTTTTCACATAAATGGTTTGTGGATGAAGACCTAGGCATAGTCTATTTTGCTATGGTCGAGGGCTAACCCTCAATCGTAAATCTTGTCGTCATCAACCGATTCTGAACCTTCCAGATCGTCATCGAGCAGTTCGCCGCCTTCGCTCTCCAGCATCTCATCATCGAAATCATCGTCATCCATCGGTTCGATGAGTTCCTCTTCATCAACCATTTCAACCCCATCAGCCGATAGACGCTTGGGTTTCGGCGAGCCGCTGTCGCGCTTCTGCATATAGAACTTGATAGGCACTTCGCCGAACGGCAGATGGTCACGGCAAACACCCAGCAGATAGCGCAAGTAAGATGGCGGAAAGCCAGCCGGAGTGTTGCACATCATAATGATCGTCGGCGGGGTAACCGCGATTTGCGAAGCAAAGTAAATTTTCGGTCGCTTGTTGCTGTACATCGGCGGTAGCTGATGATGCAGGGCCGCTCTGACCAGTTTATTAATCATCGGAGTCGAAACGCGAGTGTTGGCTTGTTTAAAAAGCATCTGCGCGTGGTTGAGCAACGCCTTCATATTCTTACCGGTTTGCCCAGTAATAAAAGCGATCGGCGCGTACGCCATCGTTGGAAAATGCTCTCGCAGGTAGCGTACCCAGCGCTCCGTCGGCACTTCACCAGCCACTTTGTCCCACTTGTTCACAACGAAAATGACAGGCTTGAAATTCTGTTCGATGTAATGCGCAAGCTGCTTGTCAACTTTGCTGATCGATTCCATACAGTCGAAAAATAGCAACGACAAGTCAGCTCGCCGTATACTTCGCTGAGCTCGATGGAAACCGTAGAAGTCGATATCTGTCCGGCGACTTTTGTTGCGGCGCAAGCCAGGTGTATCGATCGCGATGAAGCGGTGTCCGTCGAGATCAAAATGCACGTCAACACTGTCGCGCGTCGTACCAGGCACTTCACTGACGATCATCCGTTCGGCTTGCGCAAGCGTATTGACGAAAGTGCTCTTGCCAACGTTGCGGCGACCGACGATGGCAATCTTCATCCGCGGTGCATCGGTGTCGACCGCATCCGGCTCAAGCTTCGGCATGCGACCAAGGATTTCGTCAAACAATGTCTCGCGGTTGCGATTCTGCAGCACACTGATCGGAATCAACCAACCTCGACCCAACCGGTGGAATTCGTGCGTAGCATTATCCAGTCCCGGATGATCAGTCTTGTTGGCGAGCAACAAGACCGGCTTTTCGATCTTCATCAGCCGTTCGGCGACGTGTTCGTCCAGCGGAACGGGACCCGTCTTGGTATCGACGATGAACAGCAGCACATCAGCGTCTTCGATCGCAACGGTGATTTGATGTTCGATATCTTTGGTCAAGTTATCGACGTCCTCGATCCCCATCCCTCCGGTATCGACCAGTTCAAAAAACTTGTCGTTGTGTTCGATCAGCGTCGTCATTCGATCACGGGTCACGCCCGGTTTATCGTCGACGATCGCCAACCGCTTACCGGCCAACCAGTTGAAAACGCTGCTTTTGCCGACGTTTGGACGGCCTACAATAACGACACGAGGAACAGGCATTGGACACGAACAGAGGTAGAAAGGGGGGTGCAGAAACGACCCTATTCTATCGCATTTTCCTGTTTTCGCGAGACTTAAAATCTGCATTCGCGTTATTGGCGGCTGAATTGCAGTGTTTCGCAATGGAAATTGCAGAGTTGCTACCAAACCGACCGTCGACTCTCAAACAACGTAGGATTTTAACTGGGGCTCGATTTCCCCATTCGTCGCGAATCCTGCCCACATCCAATTTCTCATTCGGTACAAAACCCAGGCTGGAAGCCTTGTCTATGGGCTCGTCATCTGACTCAATTCGTCGTTCGAAATCACCAATGACCGACTGGGCAAATGCAACCACTTTTCGATCGATGTTCGCCAAGGTCCGAAGTCGACCGGATCGAAGTCTGGCGTCGCGGTAAACGTACGTTTTTCAGCTATGCAGTCCGTCATTAGGCCGTCACGGACTACTTCGCGGCCATTTTTTAAAAGTAGTGAAGCTCGCTTGAAAGTAGCTTCCCAGTCGCTTCCCATAGCATACGCAACCAGATCCGCCCGCATGCCTGGCTGAAGCGAACCGCAGTCTTCAAGTCCCAAAATCTTCGCTGGAGCTGCTCGAGTAATGATGGCGATCTCGTGAAGGGTAAACTCACGATCGAGTTCCCGAAGGAGCGAACGCGCGGCGGCTTGAGGGTGAATCGTGGCCAGCATAGCCTTCCGAAAAGTGCGATCCATGAGCAGGCGAATCAGATGCGGATAACTAGTGAACGGGCCGCCATTGGGATGGTCTGTCGTCAGGAAAACGCGCCACGGATCGTCGATCAGCAGCAGTAATTCAAGCCCAATGGTCCACTGCAAACTGTGAACGTAGTTCTTATCGCTGTACAACATCGGCACAACTCCACAGCCCGCTTGGCATTCAACATCGCTGATGATCCAGTGTCGCGGACGCGCGTGAACTCGATTGCGAAACTGTGCCGCTTCGTCGGCAGAGATCGTCACTGTCCGCCCAAAGACAACCTGACCGACGTCGAGCGTCACGTTGGGATGCGTGTTGACATAGCGGCTGAGCTCCTCGGCACCGCTGCCCATCGCGTAACCGACATCTGCGTCGCTGTACGGCCCCGAATAACAATTAAACTGTGCATGGGTTAGATGAATGCGTCTGCCTTCAGCGGCTTCCAACGTTGCAAGTGTCGATGCGACATTGCCCGGCACACCTAAATTGCTCGCGTGAACATGCAATGGATGAGCCAATCCGAGTTCATCGACTGCTGCGGTCATCCTTCGGATCACGTCGCGCGGCGTCACTCCATAGACCGGATGCGGTTGGTCAACTGCCAGAGCCCGCTCATTAAATTTAAAGGCGCTGATGCCACCCGGATTCACAACTTTCACAGCCAACGCCTGCGATGCGCAAACCGACCATGCCACCAAGCACTGGAGGCTTTTGTCTTCGATACCTTGACCTAGAGACTGCAACAACCAATCTTCATTCCCCAGCACCACGTACGCACCGGTATCTAAGACAGGTGTATCAGCAAGTTCCAAGTGCGTATGCCGAGCTTGACTAAGCATCATCGCGGGTTCGAAGCACGCCGTATAGCCCATCCGCGCATAGAGTTGCCCGTTGAGCACCGTTGGCCAAATGCAACCGGCGGGATCCATGTCACCTGTCGCCACAGTTGGCTCCCGAAGCCCTTGATCCGCCATCAGCATCCGCGCCAAGTTGACTTTGCCACCACCGATGTGCGTGTGCAAATCGATGCCGCCTGCCATTACAATCGCTCCAGCCAAATCTTCGGTGCGATCCGCTTGTACTTCGACTTTGGGTGCAACGATTCGGTTACCTTCCACCCACACGCTGCTCAGCTGGCCGTTATTGCCAGAGGATTCAGTTTGGGTGGGATCGATAACTTGACAGTTTCTCAATTCAGTTAACAACAGCGTTCTCCATCAACTGCGTTAGCAACTTAGCGGCCGTTGGCAATTCGCTCGTCGAAGCCGCTTCCACGAATAGCACCGTTCCACGATCGCCTCGAAACAAATGCCCTGAACAATCTCGTCCCACCGCCGCCACTTGCCGCTCATGTTCCTGATTTGCTGGACCAGTTTGAATTGTTATGTTAGCCGGCAAACTGGGCAACGACCGATCGCTGGCAAGATTGCTGACCAGGACGATCGATGAAAATGCTGAAGACCACTGCTCAAGCGAATAGTCCGCGAACCGCGGCGACCGATACCAATTGCTGCCATTCCATGTCGCCGTGGTTGGGCATCCTGTCAGCCACAAAAGAGTCTCTTCGGCCGTCACGCGACCAATGTTCAAATCCAGTGGCAATAGCGCACACCGCATCTGCTCACTCAGCGCTTGGGCAATGCTTTGCATTCGGCGAATAATCAATTCATCCGATTGAAAATGCAATTCATCCATGTCCCACAGCCAAACCGACTGCTTAGCGGAAAGCAGCCGAGCCGACAACTGCGCGACCGACGGCTCCGTGGAATCAGGCACCCAGGTGGATGGTTCCATTACGTTCAGTGTAAGTTGCGACAGCCTTTCGAACCATTGTTCCCGCGGCCAGTGGATAACTTCGTGCGGCGCAACACCAGACTTCTCATCGTCTGTTCTAGTCAATGAAGCTCCATCGACGGATTGTTGCGAAATGTGGATCCAATACGGCTGAGCGGACCGCGATTGTGACTGAAAAAAACGGTCGGCCAGCAGTGGAGCTTCGCTGCGCACACCATCGCCGAGGGTCACGACCAAATCGGCCCGAGCCGAGATTTCGCTGAGCGTAGTACCCAGCCAACCGTCGCTCGCCATAACTTTTTTCGCGGCGTGAGAACCCGTCGATTGCCCTACATGGATCGTAGCCCCAAGGTGCTGAGCAAGCTGAATTGCCGCGCGGGTAGTCTGAACGTCGCCTGCATCCAACCAAATCAAGGTAGCAGCGTTCAGTTTGATTTCAGAAAATCGATCCGACAGATTTGCCCCAACCACTTCACGGCTCCTCGCCGGGACTGCATTCATCCAGCGATTTCGCCGTTCGCAACGACTTGCCATAGGCAACTCAAGGTCGCACATCAAACCGCACAAAGTGCAAGTAGTCGGCGCGATAGCAACTGAAGGTAATGAATCGACTAAATTGCGAAGCATTGCTGGTCAAAATCTAAATCAATGGACTAATTTGGCGGCGAATCCTTTTCCTCTGCGCGTTCGCAAATCCGACAGTTATTTCGTCAAGCAATCGCAGCGATTACCTAGCATACCCTTTAGGCGACCTTTCCCAATCGCCGTGCCAAAAATTTTGCTTTATTGACGCGCAATTCTCGTCTTGGCGTATCCCAAGAAACACGACCGCCAAAATGTGTTCAACCGTGAGACAGCCAACAGCCTGCGACAGCGCTAGCTTGGCTAGCGCAACGCAACAACTTTATCGCCGTTGGTGGATAGTACTTGCGTATTCGTTGTTGAGTCGCCAAGACGGTCGAAGTCGTGGAAAGTCCAAACGACCTTTTTATCGCGCGAGACTTCGACGATCTGCGGATTCTTTTCACCCGCATGGCAGTTGCCCAGCACAATATTTCCGGAAGGCAATACCTGCAAGGTAGTAACCCAAGCGAGCTGTATTCCAGGCAAATCGTTCTGCTCGATCTTCCACACGATCTCTTTAGCCCGAGTGACTTCGATCACTGCATGACCGTTTCCGGTCGAAATAAGCGTATTGCCGTTTGGTAAGCGCACAGCGGAGAAGCACTGATTGCCAAAGGCCTCGACGCCATGGCCTGGAGCAGGTTTTTTGTCAAACAGCGGCACAGCGAACTCCCATACAGTTTCTCCGCTCGGCTTGTATTCACGCACAATCCCGTCGCCTTCATGACAGACGAGGTAGTTCCCGGTCGCGAGCTTACGGACCAATCGGGTGTCGCGATGGGGATGCGGGGCGGACACTTTCAGTGGCATCTCACTGACGAGCTTGCCACTCTTATCGACTTCAATGATTCGGCTGACACCGCTTTCGGCAATCATTGTCAAACCATTATCGAGACGCTGAAAGGCGTGCACTTCCAGCTTCTTACCAGCGTTGCCGTTGGAGGTTGCTGAGTCGTATTCCCAAACAATTTTGTTCGACTTCGGTTCGACTTCAACGATCTTCGTCCAATCTGTCTGCAGTAAGACGTTGCCGTTCCTGAGCAGGTGTAAATCATGCAGCGGGCCGATCTTCATTTCCCACTCTGTTTTGCCTTGTTCATCAATGATCGCGATTCGACCCTTGGATGAATCCGCGGTTAGAAAGCTATGCCTGGGAGCTTGCGCGACGGCCGAATAACTGGGTGTGAAAAACCCCCATGTAGTTGCAAGTACTGCGAGGTTCAAAATAAAAGAACGTTTCATAGATATTGCTCGAAGTAGGTGAGAGGGTTCAAAACTGTTGACGCGGGCTTGCTTTCTTTGCAGCCATGTCGGCCTCTACAGCAGCTTTGCGGTCGCTCAAGATTTTAGCATAACGGGCCTGCATCTCGGGTGTCATCGCTTCGATCGCCATCCGATAGTAAACACGAGCGGCCATTACACGATTGGCGGCTTCGGCCTCTTGTCCCATCTTTAGATAGAATCGAATATCGGCTTCGGCCAGCGAAGTGTGAACGGGCACTGTGGGCTGTCCACCTGCTAACACTCGCTGCCATTTTCCAGGGTCAGTCTTGGGCGTTGGGCCGGTGGTGGGAGCTTGGGCACTCACCAGTCTTCTTCCCGTTGTTGTCGCTGCTCTTACTTGGGGATTGGGGTTGGCAATATTCGACGAAAGTATGGCATCGTCAAGCGCCCTCAAGTCGATGATCTGCACCGAAGCATTCGAGTTCGACGTGCCAAATGAGCTT
>JANNNN010000237.1:0-1188 GCA_031398555.1 Planctomycetia bacterium
AAATCCGATTTGTAGAAATGACCCATGAAAATCGCGATCGTACATGATTGGCTCGTAACGTATGCAGGCTCTGAGCGCGTCCTTGAGCAAATGCTTCAGGTCATTCCGGATGCAGATCTGTTCTGTCTGTTTGATATCCTGCCGGAAGATGGACGCGCGTTCCTGCGGGGCAAAAAAGGGAGCACATCTTTCCTGCAAAAATTACCCTTCAAAGCGACTCTATATCGCAAGTTTTTACCGCTTATGCCCGTCGCAGTGGAACAGTTCGATCTATCTGCCTATGATGTGATCATTTCGAACTGTCATGCCACCAGCAAGGGAGTCATTACTGGGCCGGAACAATACCATATTAGTTATATCCACACGCCCATCCGCTATGCATGGGATATGCCCAAATTCGCCAAAGCGACCTGACCTTGTGCCGCGGACCGGCGGGCTGCGGGAAAACCTATTTGGCCGTCGCTTTGGCTGTCGAAGCTCTAAAAAGCCGCGCGATTCGCAAAATCGTTTTAGTCCGCCCAGCCGTCGAAGCGGGCGAAAGTCTCGGATTTCTACCCGGTGATTTGCAAGCTAAACTCAATCCCTACCTGCGGCCACTGCTCGATGGTCTGAACGAAATGCTAGATTATGATCAGGTAAAATACCTGATGGAGCATGATGTCATCGAGGTCATTCCCCTGGCGTATATGCGGGGAAGAACGCTGAATGACGCATTTATTATCTTAGATGAGGCTCAGAATACGACTTCGGCCCAAATGAAAATGTTTTTGACTCGAATGGGAGAAGGCTCCAAAATAGTGGTCTCCGGTGATATCACCCAAGTGGATTTGCCGGGTGGAGTCACTAGCGGGTTAAGGGACGCTTGGCATCGCTTAAAAGGGATTCGCGGTGTAAGCTTTGTTACACTGAACGAGCGTGATATAGTTCGACATCGCTTGGTTCGCGAAATAGTCAGTCGGTACGACTCGCGGCGTGTTGCCGAGAGCCAACCGGAGGGACTCGAGGAAGACGAGTAAAACTCGTCGCATTAGCCGCATGGCACCCATCAATACTAAACGCACGCGCAGTGAGCGAGTGGCTTCACTTCAAATGGAGCCCAGCGAGCTTAGCACTTGGCTTCGCGACATGCTGACCGGAGCGGTGCTGTTGCGGATCGGTTCCGCATTTCTTGCTGCCGTCGCAATTTTG
>JANNNN010000251.1:0-2444 GCA_031398555.1 Planctomycetia bacterium
AGCTGAGGGCGGGCATTTCATTGGCTGCGGTGAAGCTGGTACTGAGGCCACAGAGTGCAAACCAATACCACTGCCGCTGACCGCGTTGAATAATGCGATCCAAGCACCACAGCGATATCCCGGCAGCAACGGCGGCGGGCAAATGATTGTTCAGGGTATTGTTAAAAGTCGATAGGAAAGTTCCGAAAGCGGTAAAGATTGCCAGGACAACTACCGCCCAAATGTTGGATTCATGTTCGCGAGTGGCTTTGCGAACCATGATCAGCCAGAGCAGGACCAGAGGGATTAGATTGACTAAAATCAACATAATGCGAGCGATGAAAAAAGTTTGCTTCATCAGTGTCGCGCCCGTCACTTGCCGGACCGCCAAATAGACGCCGGTGTACATTGTCGGGAGCAGCGGTGGTTTGCTGCTGTAATAGTGCAGTTCACCATCATCGCCGCGGTGTCGGACTAAATCGATGGTGTACCAAGTTCGGCGATTTTTTGGGGGCTGGCGAATTTCCAGGAGATTGTCGATCTCGTAAGTGCCTTCAACAGCCAGGGCAGCGATGGTGCACCAACGGCTTTTATCGTTGGCGCTATGGAATGGCGTTTCGCCGGTTGGAGATTGAACTTGAGCGATGCGCACTGCCTGTGTCGCGATTCCAAGGAAGACGATCACGATGGCTAAATAGAGTGCAACATTTCGTGCAGGTTTTGAATTCATAGTCGCCGCTCCTGATCGCCGCCTTCAGCGACCGCGGTGTCGGCAACGATGCTGAATGGCTTACGGGTTGGTCGATTCTGTGCCGTGATGAGTTCAGCTAGAAAACCCATAGAAATCAACTGTACACCGAGGAGTAAGGCGACGATGCAGTAGTAAAAGATTGCTTTTTCGTGCAAGTGAACATCTGCCATAGGTGTCAGTCGACTGATTACCCACATGAAACTTAGGAAGAGCAGACCTACCCCGCCGGCTAGGAATGAGGCCATTCCCGTTGTACCGAGCAAGTGTTGAGGACGGTTGCCATAGCCGGTTAGAAAATAGACCGTCATCAAGTCGAGAAAGCCCTTGATGAATCGTTCGAAACCGTACTTGGATGTGCCGTGTTTACGCGGGTGGTGCTCGATGACTATTTCGGAAACGCGAAAACCCCGCGATGCCGCCAGTACAGGTATGAAGCGATGCATCTCACCGTATAGAAGGACTTCGCTGAGCACTTCGCGGCGATAGCCTTTCAAACCGCAGTTGTGATCATGAAGCTTAACACCGGTAAGCCAGCTGATCATCGAATTGAAGACGCGGCTCGGGAGAACTTTATGCCATGGATCATGACGGATTTTCTTCCAGCCCGAAACGACGTCGTAGCCCGCCTCGAGTTCAGCGAGTAAATTTGGAATCTCGCGCGGATCATCTTGCAAGTCGGCATCCATCGTGATGACACGTTGGCCTTTGGCGCGTTCGAATCCCGCAGCCAGCGCGGCCGCTTTACCAAAATTCCGTCGAAGCCGAATGCCGCGAGCCCAGGGAAACCGTCGACTCAGTTCTTCGATCTTCGACCAAGAGTTGTCGGACGAACCGTCATCGATTAGCAGGACATCGAGTTCATAGTTGTGCGCTTTGGCGATTGTCTCGATCCGCACTAGCAGTTCTTCGAGGCTATCTTGTTCATTGAAGACGGGGATGACGATCGATAACATAATGCAACTATGGGAATAGGGCTACTTCGCCGGTTGGCGACGCAGAATAAAACGTATGATGGCTAGGATTGCAACGACGGCCAACTCGGTTGTTAACCAAGTGATCCGCAACCATATCGCCGCGCACAAAGCGGCTGCTGGCCCCACAACTGGCGCGAGGATCGTCGACAAAACAACTTCGCGAACTCCCGCTCCGCCAGGTAGCAACGATACAAATCCTAACACAACCGCTAGCGCGCAGGCACCGAGTGAACTCAGCATCAGTTGCGACCAGTCGGTTTCCAGAGACTCGGCGGTTGGCAAACCTCGCAAGATGAACAGTAAACTCAATCCAAACAACAGCCAAGTGAAGACCATCGCCACCCAGCCCTTAAGCACAAGTCCGAAGTGAATGCGACCGGTCCACTCTCGTAACGTCCTCGCAGAAACCCCTCGTTGCAGTTTGGCGATAATGATCCGCAGCACCGGGGGCAAAGTGGGAAGCGACATAGCCACCAGTAAACCAATGGCTAACAGACTTAGTTTCCAATCCAGGTTTAGTAGTATCAAGCAGATGGACGCGAGTGCTCCACCCACGGCCATCATGGTCAATGTCTCCATGAAGATCGTGATTGCGGTCGCCATTTTTTTAAAATCGTAGTCTTTCAACGCACCAAGTCGCAGAACGATAACCATCGCTTTGCCTGGAAAATACTTGCCCAAGCCGCCATAAAAGTAAGCCCAACTGGTGGCGAACAACGGGGCTCGTTGATCCATAGCCA
>JANNNN010000275.1:0-3803 GCA_031398555.1 Planctomycetia bacterium
ATCTGCTAAATCGGCTTGGCTAATAGTATCTCTTTAGCCTACAAAGAAACTTAGCGATGGAAGTTTCAAATTAGACCCAAGTATCAGTTATGGGGTCCGTTTGGGCTGGACCTCAGGAGGCGTTGGCCGCGAGTCTACGGCGAGACACTCGACACACTTTAGGCAAGAGAGGTAAAAGCCAATCATTGAGTTTCGCCCCTCTTCGGTCCGAACCCAGTCGCGTTTGACTAAAGGTGGATCGTGGCGTACATGTTGATTGTGGCCGCAAGCCAATTGCGCAACCCAGTGTCCTTCCTCGTCCAGATAGTAGCCGGTAATAGGACTTGGACAACCAGTGTTAAGCACATTCATTGGGACGCACCTCAGCCAAGGGAAAAGATAGAGCTTACCGGAAATGGGAGAACAAGTGCTCCAAAATCAGTTGAAGCGTAAACGCAGGAAATGCTGCCACGACGGCGACAGCGGTATCGACAGCGGGTCGGCTGGGTGCAACGGCGGGGGCCTCACTGCTTCGCCACGCACAACTCGGCTAGCAGCGTCATGAGCGAGCTTGGAGCCACCGGCTTGACCATGTGGTGATCGAACCCGGCATCATGGCTCCTCTGGCGATCTTCTTCTTGAATCTTCATGATTTGCAGGCCGTTACCCGGGGTTTCGGTATATCCACTTCCGGAGGAGGGGGAGGGAGTGATGGTGAGTTCAGGGTGTTCGGATATTTTTCTACTCAATGCAACTTGAGATTTTTCGCTCTCTCCCTTCGAGTGCGAGTCAATTCGTCTTTGGAAATAGCTTGGGTATATTTCGCTACTATCGCAACTAACTTCCCTTGATCAATTGGCTTAGATAGGTAGTCATCGCAACCTCTATTCAAGTACTTATCACGGTCACCTTTCATAGCGTCTGCAGTTAGCGCGATGATTGGCCAGTCAACGCCTGCCGACCGAAGCTTAGCAACGGCCTCCATTCCATCGACTACGGGCATTTGCATGTCCATCACTATCAAATCGAACGGCTCGCCGTTATCTCGTGCTGCGATTGCGACCTCGTAGCCTTGTTGACCATCCTCTGCAGTTGCTACTTTCGCTCCGGCTTTCTCTAAAAAATGTTGGCTGATATGACGTACGTCACGGCGATCGTCGACTACCAAGATGCGACAATTGAGTTTACGAGTTCCATGTAGGTCGTCGTCAACTAAATTCGACCTAACGAAGATGGAGGGTTTTACAAGATTTATGTCATCGGTTGAATACATGGGTATGGTAACAGTGAAAGTTGACCCAACTCCCTGATTGCTCTCCACCGTAATGCTCCCCCCCAGCATTCGTGTCAATCGGTTACTTATGGCCAGTCCAAGCCCGCTACCGCCGTAAGTTCGTGTGACGGAAGAATCGCCTTGTGAAAACGGATTGAACAATCGCTTTTGCTGCTCTTTGCTTATGCCGATGCCTGTGTCACTAACGGAAAAGGCAAGTTCGTTTGTGTGGGACATACCGACAGATAGCAGTACTCGCCCTTTTTCCGTGAACTTAATGGCATTGCCGATCAAATTAAAGAGCACTTGCCGTAATCGAGTTGAGTCCGTTTTAATCCACTCTGGAATTTCACTAGCAAATCTAACTTCAAACTCAATCGCCTTCTCTTCGGCACGTACTTCCAATAGCGAGTGCAAATCGCCAACAAAGTGAACCAAGGAAACGGCCTCAAATTCGACTTCTAACCTTCCCGCCTCGATTTTCGAAAGATCGAGAATGTCATTGATTAAGTCTAATAAGTGCTGGCCATTTCGTTTCATTACCAAAACACAATTGCGATTGTCAGGATCTTGCAAGTGGTCCAGAAGCACATCAGCATAGCCCATAATCGCCGCCATTGGTGTACGGATCTCATGCGACATGTTAGCCAAGAATTCGCTCTTGGCTTTACTAGCTGCCAACGCGCTAGCTTCACTTTCTTTCAGTCGCTGTTCCGTCTGCTCGCGTTGGAAAACTTCACGAGTCAATCGGTCATTCGCTGCAGCCATTGAAGGCAAATGCATGATCCTGGGGATGTAACGAATCAGTACAAAAACCGTTGTCCAGGAAGTAACGGCCATGACAAACTTCATCATTCCGCCAATTCGATAAATGGGGTACCAGAAGATGATGGCTTCAATCAAATGAACGGTCCCACAGGCAAGAATGAAGGCTCCGAACAACCATACCAAGGGAGTGAATGGCAAGTCATCTCTCTTGCGAGCAAAGTAAAATAAGACGGCAGGAATCGCAAAATAGGCACCAAAAGTCGCGAGGTCACTGAAAATATGTAGCCATCCGAGAAAGTCCGACCAGTTACCACAATGCCAACGTGGAGGGAAATCCGAGGTATCGAATAACTTTGAAAAGTTCTCGCCCATTATGAGCATGCCTCACGATATGCTTACAGTTTTTGATAATCACTTACAGGTGTTCGCAACAGAAATTTAGGCAGTCAGAAAAATTGCGTATCGTGTCCATGCGTCTCGTGCGATGCCAATATGCAAAATTACTTGGCGCATTATCTCGAACATTGCATTCTGTCATACTTCTAGCGTTGCAACTCATTCGATTTAACCTGTCGGCATGGCGTCGGTCAAGTTGTGCCGCTCGACCGACGTAGTTATATGGGTGTAGTATTTAACTCGCATGAGATGTTTGCTTGCTTTGGCGTCAGATCGGTCTGGAGGCGTGCCGACCTAAAAGTTCAATTAGGGGCCAGGTTGATTGAAAATCCGGCAATTGACGAATGGCCCAATGCGTGAAGGTCCGTTCGCCGGCCGGTTGGGCCGGGCTGGATGAACGGCTGGCCCTTTGGGCCGCCCTGGCCCAAGGGGCCAGTATTCGCAGCGCCTCTGACCGCATTGTCTTCCGGCCCACAGGGCCAGCAATTCAACTAGCCAGGGTCGAAGGCCCTGGGAAATTCATTCAAAAAATTACCTAGGCCCAACGGGCCGACCGTTCGCCGACGCGCGGGAACGATGCAATGGAATAGTCGGCCCGTTGGGCCTGCTAATGGTTGGTGCGGTCCGTTCCCCGGCCCGTTGGGCCGGGCTGGATGAACGGCTGGCCCTTTGGGCCGACCTGGCCCCAGGGGGCCAGCTATTCGCATCGCCTCTGCCCCAGTCTGTCTTTCGGCTCAAAGGACCAGCTATTTCGCAATGCTTCTGACCGCATTGTTTTCCGGCCCGACGTTTACCAAAAGTATGTCCAAATCGGCTAAGATATCGCGTCGTTTTGCGGTTAACTAATCTGCTTTTTCACACTGCGATTGGAATAGAAATGTTGACAAGGTTCTTGCCTTACTTATTGGCAGGCGAGTTTTTCATTTGCGTACTCAATCAAACGCGACTAGCGTCCGCCGCTGAACCGCCGGCGTTTCGTGTTCATTTGCTAAACGCGGAGTCCGAATTTAGTTCGGCGACGGCACTGGATATGAATGGTGACGGGAAGTTGGATATTGCAAGCGGCGCCTTTTGGTATGAATCACCGACATGGACTAAACACCTGTTTCGCGATGTCAAGAAGATCAATGGACGTTTTGATGATTATTCGAATCTAGGACTCGACGTCGATCGCGATGGCGACCTCGATATTGTCAGCGTGAACTATCGCAGCAAAAGTATCTACTGGGTCCGCAACCCGGGAATGCAAAGTGAGGGAGCGTTGTGGTCAACGGAGTTGATCGATGAACCTGGTGCAAGTGAAACCGGCAGGTTGGTGGATATCGATGGCGATGGGCAGCTGGATGTTTTGCCTAATGGAGCGACATTCGCGGCCTGGTATGAGCTA
>JANNNN010000280.1:0-5397 GCA_031398555.1 Planctomycetia bacterium
AGTTGAAAATGCTGTCGGTGGATCCGGCGATGACAGCTTGCTGGGCAACAGTTTGCCTAATGTCCTTGTGGGCAACGCCGGTAACGATGGGCTGACTGGCAATGGCGGCAACGACATCCTCATTGGGGGCCTGGGGCAAGACACCCTTGCTGGTGGCAGTGGCGATGACATTCTGATTGCCGGTATCACCCGTTACGATTCAAACTTCGGCAATCTGAACACTATGCTGGCAGCCTGGAATGCTACGGGAGTTTCTTTTCAGCAACGTATCGCGAACTTGCGAGGCGGAGTTGGCGGGCCGGCAATATCCTTGGTAGCCGGCGGGTCGGTGATGAACGACAATAGCCCCAGAGACTCACTCCGCGGCCATGAAGGCACCGATTGGTTCTTCGGAGCCATCGATGACCTCCTTCCCGATCTGATCGCGCAAGAAGTTCTCGATCGACTGTGACCTAAGCGGCCCGCGCAGTCCTACAGTTTCGATGGATGTATTCTCGGACCGGATGTCAACGAACCGCGAATCTTCGTTTGCAGTTTTTGACCATTTCCAAGGAGATTTGTATGAGTCACATTGTTTCAATCAAAACTGAAGTTCGTGATCGAGCAGCTCCATGCCAGCCATGAAGTCGGGCCCCCAAACTCCCAATTGAGCGGCAGTGGTGTCATTCTTTTGCAACCCTTGGACTATTGCATCGGCGGCGTAAGCACCGGATTTCAGGACCAGCAAAACTCCCGATGAATACAAGGGATCGAGAAATCCAAATGCGTCTCCAACTAGTACCCAACGGTCTCACGCAACTTGCTTAGAACGTTAGGAATACTCCTTGGCCGCTCAATGGAGAAGTCTTTCCCTGTGTTGACCCTCGATGAGGCAAACTCCCACACAAAAGTTGACAGTTACGCACATTGTTTCTAGAATTCAGAGCGGTCTACATCTACATCCATCACGAGTGTCAGCTTTTTCGAGTGCGTTTCGATTTGGTTCGAGCATGCGTGAGAACGTTAAAAATCGACTAGCCAATTGCAATTTCTGGGGGCATTTGCTCGAAGGGGCAGCTTCGTTTGTACTTGTTTCGCTCCTGACCACTCTCAGTGCGAATGCGTCCGGTTGCAATTATGATCATGGCCGATCGACGACGGATGTCCCGCCAGGAATAACGCGAATCTATGAAAACGGTCGGTTCTACTATCACAAAGTAATCCCTCCCTGTTCTGGTGCTAGATGCGGGCGATCCGATTCGAGTTCACTTTTGTCGACGCCATCGGCCATTTCAAATGATCGCACTAATTCCTCGGTATTTGACAGCCCTTGTCGCTTCGGCGACATACCTCGTCAATCCTCTCCCTGTGTAATAGTTCATTCGAACTACACTTCTCCTGCTTTCGATGAGCCGCTTAGACCACCGGTATAAGCATTCTTGCCTTGTTCATTAGTTTGGGCTCGCCTTGACTTGGAGTTTACTTGTGAACATGAATCATACGTTCCCTATAAATCCTGGGACTAAGTGATTCGCATTTTTCGCAACTGCTTGGCGGAGCATGAGTTCCAAATAAACCACTAACAATCGCTGACTTTGTGGTTTTGACGGACCCCAACTTAGTATATGGGCCGCCGGTGAAAGTAAAGTTCGCCGCCGAAGGGCTTGTCCTGAAAACGACTCCGCCTTCAAACAAACCACCGCTGGTTCCCGGTAGCGACGATTGATGCGAATTTACACTGTCAAGTAAAACTCAAGTTCGCGCAGCCCCAGAATGGAAAGAAAGAACAAGCCGTAACGTACCTGGTCGGGACGAGTCCAGTATTAACGGTTTTCAGAGAAATCGGACAATAGCAAGCTTACCTACATTGCATGACATGAAACAACCAATTCGGAAAGAGTTAATAATGGGAAGATTACGAATAGTTACCTCGAGATTCGATTTATTCGTGAAACCAATCGTTTTCGCGATAGTTGTTTCGGGAGCGGTTGCGATGAATGCTACGCATGCGCAAACGGCGGCAGTCGCAGTTCCCACGGCAAGCGAGCAATCCAGTTGGAAAGCGTGGGAGCGAATTACTGATGATCAAGCTTGGTCTTTGCTTCCCGCTCTTGCGACAGGCGAGAAGCAGCCGCTACCGAATTGGCTAAAGCCGGTCGTTCTGCAAATGCCGAGGACCGCAGCGGCAATGTTAGAACTTGACAAAGCATTTCGAGACGGCGGACCGCTTGATGCGGCGCTGCGAGCCAAGTTGCGATGGATCATCGCTCATGCCAATGGCTGCGAATATGGCCGGGCACTAGCGCTTGCGGACTTGCGGCGTGTTACCGGCGATAAAGTAAAGCTTAGCGAATTCGCTGGTAATCCCGCCGCTTGGCCAGCGGGCGAGGCGGATGATTTTGAGTTTGTACGATTGCTAACCGTTGCAGGTCCGACAATTCCAGACGAACTATTCGAGCGACTACGGGTAAAGCACGGTGATCGCGGTGTGGCGGCGATAGTGTTGCTTACTGCGTACGGCAACTTTCAAGATCGACTGCTACTTGGATTGAACGTGCCGATCGAAAAAAATGGTCCTTATGCTCCGTTGAACGTCAAGTTCGCTGAAGGCGCATTGCAATACACGCCGTTGATTCCAGCCGACAACGGTGTCGCTTCCTACGTTGTGGATGGTGAATCGGTAACGCCACAAGACAAAGTCTGGACGGCGATAACCTATGATCAACTGCAACAAAAACTTGAAAAACAACGCGACCGTAAACCACGACTACCAGTTCCGACTTGGAATGAAGTAAAAGGCAAACTTCCTGAAGCGATGGCAGTGCGACCGACGGCGATCCGCTGGAGTTTGATGAACTACGGCTATGCGGCTGAGTTGGCAATTCCTTGGACTCTTACTACGAGAACTCATTGGGCTGAGCTTCCTTCAAATCGCATTTTTGAAGAGAGCCTTTTCTGGGTTCAAACTAGGGCCGTAGGATGCAACTATTGCATGGGACATTGCGAGATGTTGCTGGAGGTCGCGGGCTTGGATAAAGAAGCTGTGGCCAAGCGAACGCGCCTGTTGGCAGATACCGATTGGGCTAGTTTCCCTCCGTCGGAGCAACGTGCTTATGCTTATGCGAAGAAACTAAGTCTCACTCCGAAGGAACTGACCTCAGCGGACTATCAGACGCTCGAACAGGATTTTGGTCCGAAGCAAGCGATGTCGGTATTCCTGTGGCTCTGCCGTGGTCTCTACATGACTCGCATTTCGGATGGTTTTCAATTGCCATTAGAACGAGAGAATGTTTTTGGCCCCAGCACGCCTACCGAAGAAAAAGAAAACGGCCATTCTGAAGCGGCGGCAACAGATGAGTTAACACCGGAAGCAAAGGCTATTGTGGAAGAACTCACGAATTCGCTCGACAAAAACTCTGAAGCCCTGGCCATGCTCAACGACATTGTAAAGAACGGCAGCAACCTTGGGCCCGATGATGGTTGGTTTCCTTTGGCAAAGGTTGAGAATCGTTTCGATTGGAAGTATGCAACAAAACAGTACGATTCGGACAATGATTACACGATTTCGGCCGACGAGTTCAAGGGAAGCGAGGAGGATTTCAGTCGGCTCGACCGGGACAACGATGGAGCGATTACCGATTTAGATTTCGATTGGAGCGAGCACTCTTTGACACCGTCGCCAGGCCTCATGTTATTTTACATGGCGGACGGTGATGCTAATGGCAAAGTGACGAAAGAAGAGTTTCTGAAGCTATTCGATCAATTCGGATCTAACAGTGACTATTTGGCGATCGATGACCTTCGCGATGGGTTTTCACCACCAAACTCAAGGACAAGATCGAAGCGATCCGACAGTCCAAGTCCTGACACGCTCGTCAAAGCCCTTAAAGGACAAGAACTCGGCTCACTTCAACCTGGCCCGCATCTAAATGAAGCTGCTCCCGATTTCACCCTTACTACACTTGATGGTAAGGAAGTTACGCTCTCCAAAGTTATCACCGACAAACCAACGGTTTTGATCTTCGGCAATTTTACCTGTGGGCCGTTTCGGAGTCAGTCCGGAAATATTGAGAAACTATACGAACGTTACAAAGATCGAGCAAATTTCTATCTAGTCTACGTCCGCGAAGCTCATCCCAGCGATGGATGGTGGATGCAAAGCAATCAGCGCGCAGGAATCGATTTGTCGCAACCCAAAGACGATAGCCAACGCCGCACGGTTGCAGAGACTTGTCAGAAACATCTCAATCTCAACGTTCCGTTCTTGGTGGACACGATTGATGATCAAGTAGGAGGTGTCTACAGCGGGATGCCCAATCGTCTGTACTTAATCGATCAACAAGGCAGGATTGCTTTCAAGAATGGGCGCGGTCCTTTTGGGTTCCATCCTCGGCAACTCGAGCAAGCACTCGTCCTGCTTCTAAACGATTCGTCCGTCCAAAGCAGTGTTGATTCCAAATGAATACGACTGAACTTGATCCCCAATCACTTCTTTCTGGTAACGAACTAGATCGTGCCGTTATTGAAATCAATGGCAAACGCATTGACACCGGGCACGAAGAAGAACCGTAACCCCACGGCATCCAGTGCGACGACGCCCCAATCTAATCGACCTGCCTGCTGCCCTCTGCGTGCGGGGTACAGGATGGTGCCGCAGCCCAGTGTAGAAATTTCGAGCAACCCAAATAAGCTAAGCGATAAAAATCGAGCACGCGAAATTCGACAACCAAGTAGCCCCAATTACCTGTCATCAGCTAGTTCGCCTTTAGTCGGTCGCAGCTTCGGCCTTCAACTTCTGAATACCTTCCAGTGCCTCGAGCATACGCCCCAACGTGTCCTGATTGCGAGCAGTCCCGTGTTGAGCATATTTACTGACGAAGACGGATATCCTGTCAATCTCTCCCACATCCGCGGCCAGTGGAGCTGGACAGAACTTGGCAAGCTTCAGGTAGTTGCCAATCGATTCAGGCGGCATGTCGGTATCGAACAGACGGCGCGCTAGTCTCGTTGCGAATTCCTCGTCGGTCTGCTCTAAGTTCCAGCATCGCTCTCGAAATGCGTACTGGTGAGAAAAGTAGGGCATCGTGTACGGATCAAAATTCCTTGGTTCATAGACGCCCATCTTTGCCCAGCCATTCCAAGGGTTCCCATAACCCATACCGGGATCATAGCTAGTCGCCATGCCGGCCAAAGTGGAGTCCTGCGGCGCAGGGGGTGCCATGCTGCCGTGAAAATTCGACATCTGACTGGTCGTGTGCCAACCGAGCACGCTGGGATAGCGCTCAAGCGGCTTATCTCGAAGTGGATGCCCCCAGCACCACCACCAAAACGCCCGTTCGGGATCCAAATGGGCCATGAGTTCAAGATAATCCGCATTGTTAAACGAACCAATAGCCACCGCCACTTCGAACTTTGGGT
>JANNNN010000360.1:0-3470 GCA_031398555.1 Planctomycetia bacterium
ACAAGTATCCGTGAGTTTTTCATCAAAGTGATGGGCGTCTGTAGGTACAGCCCGAGTCTAACGGGCTGTGGAGACTTGCTCGGCAGAGCCTCGTTCTCCCGTTCCATGTTGTCGGCTAACATCCTGTTGTTTGTCACCCTCACCAACCCCAAAATCTAATCTGGACAATGCACTAGCCAGACTGTTACTCACTTTTCATCGCAGGCAGTCAGCGCAAGCACCGCGAAAGCCGTTCCTGCGTGCGACAGAAAATGCTTGTTGTCTTTGTTTAATGAACGCGTGAACCATCGTCCGCTTTGACGCTGATTGGCTTTTAGCCACGCCAGCCCGCGCTGAATTCTCGGATCTTCGGACGCTAGCCCGTTTTTTCGCAAAACTAAAATCGCAAAACCAGTTGCGTATCCGTCACTCGTCTCGACGTCTTGCTGTTTGTCATCCGAGCGTTTCCAATCGCCAAGCGTCGCCGTTACCCAGCCACCATCTGCCTTTTGAAGCGCCAGCAACTTTTCCTTACAATGCTTCCGTTGCTCCGCCGTCAGCAGTTCCAAGCCGTAACTCTCGGCCCACAGCAGCATCGCCTCATGATGCAAAGTAGGTGGAGTATTCTTCTTCAAATAACTTTGCAGTTGCTTAAGTCCCGTAACAGCTTCTTCCGTGTGTCGATAACTTTGCGGCGCGGCTCCGAGTGCCAGCGCTGCGATGGCGATTCCGTAGTCGTCATCCGATTCCATTGGAGGCCAACCGCATTTCAACCAATCGAACCCACCGTCAGCGCGTTGCACTTTCCACATTCTCGCAAGTGCCTTTAGAGTCGTCGGTTGTGATTGGCCGGTGGTCGCGGCATCGTTCATGACCAACGTCGCGGCACTCATCACAACTTCCGCATCCCAACGCGGACCGTCTGTTTCCCATCGCTTTTCCACCATCTCTTCCAGCGCTATTCGCATCTGACGATGAGCCGTATTGTCGGCGCTGACTTCAGGACGAACCATTAGATAGGCGAAGTTAGTATGGCAAGCGAAACACTGCCGGTTTTTCGTCCAGTGCAATGATGCGGTATCGAGAAACCGAGTTGCCGACTCCATTGAAAAAGTTTTAGCCAGCGGTTCATCAGCAGCATTTACTCCAGGATCAGGAACGTTTTCCAAAGTAAGTTCAGCCCCAGGGAAGTCTGTGGCATGCACATTGGTTGAGAACGAGATGAAAAACAAAATTGCTAAAATTCGAAGCATTTTGTTATGTCCCCATATGAGAGTGCGATATTCTGGTCCAAAACCCAGGTCACTATAGCATAAACTGATGAGCCTTTGGCAATTTTGAGTTTAACGTTACTGATGGCATCGAACATCGCAGACGCCACAGGTTCGGATGATTTTGGTAGACTAAAAAATCCCATCCCAAATCCTTCCAGCGAGCCTGTCAGCAATGTTGAGATTCTCGGCAATTCTTTGTGGCTGCATCGTCCACGTCCTTGCCTGTGGCAACAGCACGTTTGCCCAGTTGTGGGCTGGGGCGGCGACGAGCAACATTACTCCCGAACTGGGCTCGGATATCATAGGGGGATTCGTTCCGTTTCCGGCGACGCATGTGCACGATGAATTGCACGCCCGATGCTTGGTGCTCGACGATGGCAAAACAAAACTGGCAATCGTCGTTTGCGATCTACTGGGCATGCATCGAAGTCTATGTGTTGAAGCCCGGCGGCTGACACAAGAGTCGACCGGCATTCTGTCAGACAATGTGCTTATCTGCGGTACACATACGCATTCCGCTGCCACTGCGCTGGGGCCGAACCGTTACAGTTCGGACGAAGAGTTAACGGACTATCAAAAGTTTGTTGCGCGGCGGGTAGCAGATGGTGTTAAGCGTGCAGCGAATGTTCTACGTCCAGCTGAAGTTGCATTTGGGCAAGTCGATGTGCCGGAACATTTGTTCAATCGACGGTGGTTCATGAAAGAGGGCACGGTGCCAGTAAACCCATTTGGCCGGACCGACCAGGTTAAGATGAACCCCCCGGGAGGCAGCAAAGACTTGGTCGAGCCAGCGGGCAAAACCGATCCAACTGTATCGTTTATAGCCCTGCGCGAGGCAAAGTCGGCGGAGAAACCGAAATCAGCCATGATCGCCGTCTTTTCGGCTTACTCGCTGCACTATGTTGGCGGCGTAGGTGACGGTGCCATTTCGGCCGACTACTTTGGCTACTACTGTGAAGCTTTGAAACGGATGCAAAGCGAGGAAATTACGGATCCGCCGTTCGTGGCTCTGATGGCAAATGGAACCAGTGGCGATGTCAACAATATCAATTTCCTCCAACCGCGGGGCCGCAAAGCGCCTTACGAGCAGATGAATTACGTGGCCGAAGATGTCGCTGCCAAAGTGAACGCGGCCATTGCGAGTTTGTCCTGGGAAACACAAGCCGAGTTGTCAGCCGAGTATCGTGAGTTGGATCTAAAGTGGAGGCACGTTGACGATGAACTTATGAACTGGGTGCAAGAGACTGAGGCGAAAGTGCCCGCATCCCTAAGCAAAAATGACCTGGGGCCAATTTATGCTGGACGTATACGAAAACTGGCTCACGCTAGCCCGGAAACGAAAGCCCCGGTTCAGATCCTGAAGATTGGCGATATCTGCATCGGGACGAGCCCCTGCGAAACGTTTACCGAAACGGGACTGGAATTTAAAGAGCGATGCCCGTTCAAAAAGTCGTTCATGGTCGAATTGGCACATGGATATTATGGCTATTTGCCAACTCCTCGCCATTTTGAGCTCGGCGGATACGAGACATGGCCTGGTACAAATTACCTAGAACCTCAAGCTTCGGTAAAGATCATAGACGAACTGATCGAGATGAGCCAAGCTTTGAAGCGATGAAAAACCTGGCAATCGCGCTAGAATCCTTAATAGCCAGGAGGGCGACGCATCTTTGCCGGTGACGTGAGTCACCTGTTAGTTGCAAAGATGTCTCGCAAATTCTAGGAATCGCCACTGAACAACCGTGGTGGACGCTGCCAGCGTCCGACGCATTTAATAAACGCGCAGACGCTAGCAGCGTCTGCCACCGGAGATCATGCGATGCTCTGCGTTAAATGCGATTAAGATGAACACGCCTGGAACTTCTGGCGACTTTGATACAATGAGTGAACATTCGTTCTTCGAATAGCAAGTTAACCAACTAGGAACCGACGCTCAACTTGACGTCGTTTTAGGAGTTCAATATGCCGGAATTACTTTGCGAAGATAAAGTCCGCGAGCAGCTGAAGCAAGTCATCGACCCCGAATTATTCGTAAACATCGTCGATTTGGGCCTGATTTATGTTGTGGATATTGCGCCAGGAGTTGAAGATGCCGCGAAGAGCGACGTCAAGGTCGAAATGACGCTGACCAGTCCCATGTGTCCAGCTGGTCCGCAGTTGGTCGCCAATAGCCGCCAGGTAATCGAAGCGATGGAAGGGATCGGATCCGTCGACATC
>JANNNN010000372.1:0-4293 GCA_031398555.1 Planctomycetia bacterium
GCTCTGTTCGCGGACATACCACAGCAGCTCTACTCTGCCAGTAGGGCTGACTGGCGCATCAGCTATATAAATGAACTGCTCTTCTGCGGCCTTGCGAACGACCAACGGCACGCTGGCCGGAGACGCGAATCGCACTCGGTCAACCTGACCTTCACGAATGGCTTCAACGAGTTCATCGTCGCTTTCGTCAACAAACTCTAGGTCCGCCGCCCACACTCGCGTTAACGCTTCGTGCAACTTGAGCGGCTCTTCTTGAACTTTGTCTGCATGACTTAGAGTAGCCCGACCGCCGACAGCGATGACGGCTGCCGCTCGGGCAATGATACTGAGCATCGAGTCTGTTTTGCTTACGCGAATTCTTATGTGCGTCATCGGTTGATACAACCGGAAATTATCTTGGCCGATCAATTTCAGCGTGTCATGCTTCTGCCGAATCTCACTCATCGCAACCCGATCATAGTCGATCAAGGCAGACTGGAGTACCGACCATTGGCAATCGGTGAATTGATCCTGCAATCGCTTTGAATGGGAGTCCTCTTCGTCGTTCAGCAATTGCCAAAACGCGGACAAGGATTCTAGTTCCGGCGCGTTAGCGGGAGCGTTTCCTGCCGATGTAGTTGATTCAAACTGCTCGTCGTCGATTGCTGCAAACTCCATCAGCGGCACGACGTAGTTGGGCCCTCCGGCTTTGATACCAGGTCCAAAGGCGCTCTTGCCCATGCCTCCGAACGGTTGTCTTAGAACGACAGCTCCCGTAGTAGAGCGATTTATGTAGAGATTGCCGGCAACCATTCGAGACGACCAATACGATTGCTCGCGATCATCAAGGCTTTCCAAGCCGCTGGTCAACCCGTACCCGGTTTGATGGACCAAATCAATGGCTTGTTGCAGCGTACGGTACTTCATTACACCAAGCACTGGTCCAAAGAGTTCAGTGATATGCGTGAAACTACCCGCGGTCACTCCCCACTTCATACCCGGCGCATACAGACACGGATTCTCATCGACTACTTGCGGCATCACCGCCCATTCTTCATCCGGTTCGAGTTCTTTCAATCCTCGCAACAGGGCACCATCGGGCTGTCGAATCAACGGCCCCATCTTGGTTCGCAGATCCCAAGCCGATCCGACCTTGAGGCTCGAAACAGCATCCATCAAACCATGACGAAAATCTTTATCGTGATAGACTTCCTCTTCTAGCAACAGTAGGCTTGTCGCGCTGCACTTCTGTCCGGCGTGGGAGAACGCAGAATGCAATACGTTTTTGATCGCCAACTCGCGGTCGCTCAGACTCGAAAGTACCGAGCAGTTTTTCCCACCCGTTACGGCAAGCAACTGCAAAGTGGGACGCGATGCCAGGATTCGCTGGGCAGTTTCGGTCCCGCCGGTCAGAATCACGGTTTGAATTCGTGGGTCGCCTAGCAAGTACTTACCTGCGTCCGAGCCCGAGCAGGCGACGAACTGCAACGCGTCGCGCGGAACGCCAGCGGCCCAGAAACACTCGCAGAGCACCCAAGCCGGTAAGGCGGTATCCGACGCGGGTTTTAGAATCACTGTGTTACCAGCAGCCAAAGCCGCAGCGATCCCACCACAAGGAATCGCAATCGGAAAATTCCATGGACTGATGACAACGACCACGCCTCGAGGCCGCGCATTCAATTTCGAATTGACTTGCAGCTCAATGGCGGTCTTTGCATAGAATTCGACGAAGTCGATCGCTTCCGAGACCTCTGGATCACTCTCCATCACGGTCTTGCCGCCATCTGCCAAGGCAGCGCCGATTAAGTCAGCCCGCCTTATTCGCAACTCTTGGGCCACTCGTCGCAGCATTTGATATCGAACATCGACCGGAAGCTGTCGCCATCCATCGGGATCGCTATGAGCAGTATCGATGCATCGCTTCAGTTGCCGTTCGCTTGCTTGTCGATATCTTGCAACTACCACATCCGGACGCGAGGGATCGAACGATTCGAAATTGACTCCCTCGCCCGCTTCGTCTACTCCGGCAATGACACAAGGAATCTCCGTCGCCAAACTATCACACCTGGGTTGCCACTGAGCAATGATGGCTTGAGCCCATTCAGAGTGATGAGGCAATGAAAAATCTGTGTCCGGCTCGTTTTCGAGCTGCCGCCAATTCTCAGGTGCATCCGGTTGTGCAGGTGGCTGGCGACGATCTTGAAAACGGTTCGGAGCGCTGGCCGCTCGATCCATTTTTTCGACCGATTCAATGAACAGTTTTTCTAGTTGCCGCCAATCGGGGCTATCGACCTCGATCTTAAAAGCATGTCTAAGGAAGTTGTCCGGGCCTGTGTTTTCGTCCATACGCCGCACCAGGTAGCCGATTGCGTGAATGAAGTCTTCATGTTTGCAGGCCGGGGCATAAAGCAGCAAATTGTCGACAAGTTCACGGAGCGCGCGGCGCTGATGGTTGGCCATGCCTTCGAGCATTTCGAACTGAACATATTCGAGGGCCGCACTTTTAGTGGCTAAAAGCAGCGAAAATGCAACTTCAAAGAGATTGTGACTAGCGATGCCAAGCCGCACTGCACTGATATTCTCTGGTCGCAGTCCATAGATAACCATGCGTTTGTAATTTGCATCTGTATTGATCTTGACCTTGTAGGGTGCCTGCGGCCAGCCTCGTAGTGAAGCTTCGACACGTTCCATTTCCATGTTCGCGCCCTTGACGATGCGAATCGTTACTGGCGCTCCGCCACGTGCCACCCGGTGTCGTGCCCATTCGGTCAATTGCTGTTGAACCAGATAGCTATCAGGGATGTAGGCTTGCAGTGCGATGCCCGCCCGGACTTGTTCCATGCCAGGACGATCGAGCGTCATCATAAAAACCTGAGACGTGAGCGACATGTCTCGATACTCTTCCATATCGAGGTAGACGAATTTCGAAACACTCGTGCCATCCAATCTTACAAATTGATGCCTGGCGGCGGCGCGGTAGAGCAACTCAAGGCGGTTCGCAATGGTCTTGATTGTCGATACGCGAGCGATAGGAGAGATTTGGGAATAGAGCGTCGAAATCTTGATCGACACACACTCGATTTCAGGCATCTGCAGTGCACCGAGGTAAGCGTCGAGTCGACGTTGCGCCTCCTCTTCACCAAGCAGCGACTCGCCAAGAAGATTCACATTCATGCGTACGCCTTCTTCGCGTCGCGCGTGAAGGTGAGTGCGAAGCACGTCGCGCTCGGCCGGAAGAATTACGTTGGCGGTCTCTTTTCGCATCTTGTCTTTGACCAGTGGAACTGCCACGCCTGGCAAGTAGCTGCCAAACGACTGAAAGCCTCGCAGCATGGTTCGATCGAGGGGGCTGAAGAATCGCGGAATGCCTTGAACGTCCAGAATATGAACCAATTGGTCGACCGCCCGTGCAGCAGTCTCACTGCGAAAGGCTTGGTCTGTCATTTGAGTCAGCGTTGCTTTGTCCTGCGGATGCTGGATCATGCGGTCCAATTCCGCTTGCTGCCTTCTTTCCGCCGGAGTTTGCAATTCGGTCGCTCGCTGCTGAATCAGCTTGGCGAGTTGCAATGAGAGTTTGGCAATTTTCCCAATATCGTTTACTTCGGATGCATCGAGTTGTTCAAGTAACTGCGCGACGGACCGAGTGCTTAGTTGCATATTCTACTTCTAAGAAAGTTCAGGTTTGTTAAAGCCAAATGCGGCGGTATCAGGAAGTTTAATAGGATTATCTGGCGGTGTAACTTGGTCCGCTTGATCAGGCTTTCCCAAGGGGACCAACGGTTGAAATCCAGTGGTCTCACGAAGTAGGCGTTCTAATGTTATCTCCGCGGCTACCTTTGTCTTAGGGTGCGAGTTATCTTCCGGAGTCCCCAATCGCGCCACCACTGCAGTGATGTTATCGAGCCCACCTCGAAAATTCGCTAGATCAATCAGTGACCGGCAAGAATCCGTTGGCTCGAGCTCCGTCTCCAGTAGGTCGCGAATCTCATTATCGCGAACATGACGATACAATCCATCGGTGCAAAGCAAGACTGTGTCACCCGGTCGCAATTCAACTTTGCGGACTTCCGGGACCACTTCTGCTGCACCGGCGCCCAATGCGTTGTAAAGCATATTGCTCCACCGCGAGTTGTTAGCTTCTTCAACCGTCATACCACCTTGCTCAATGAGCTGATTGGATACAGTGTGGTCTCGAGTAAGTTGCTGCAATTCACCTTCGCGAAGCAGATAGCAACGGCTGTCACCTGCATGCAGGACATAGACCCAGGGCCAAATCACATAGGCAACGGTAAGTGTTGTGCCCATACCCTTTTT
>JANNNN010000469.1:0-15365 GCA_031398555.1 Planctomycetia bacterium
TCAATCACAGACCGCTTCAGAGGCTGGCAAGTTGGTAATACGCGGAACATCAGGGGGTAAAGACGTTGCGCTGACGTGGTCCGTGAAGCCAGAGGCAAGCAATCCGGATCTGGGATTCTTGCCGACAGTTATCGAATCGGCCAAACTCGATGGGGGGATAAGTCTACCTGCCCTGGGTTCCGCTGGTTTGCGGGCGATGAGCTTTGCACTTGCCGACACTTCCACGGAGCTAGTGAAAGCGGGTCAATTTGCACTTAAAGCAGGTGAGACAGCCAATGCAAAACGCATTGCCGAGGAAGCTCTTAAGAGTGACCCGAATAACGCTGAAGCAACCAGTTTATTGAACGCCGCTAAAAAGTTGCTCGAAGCTGTTCCAGCCGGTAAGTTCATGCAGACAGGTGTACCTGCCGGTGGCGATCCTTTTGCCGACCCAACATCCCCAGCCCAGACTGTTGGTGGAGCGAACGCTGATCCCTTCGGAACGCCTTCCGTTGTGGTTCCAGCGCCAGCGTTGTCCAACCCCCTGCCCGTGAATCCAGTGGACACACTTCCCGGCACCCCAATGCCATCGCTCTTGAGTGACAGTATTGGCGACGGCAATTTGCTCGCTCGTGAAGAAGAGCTTCGCAGCGCCGCAGCTCAAGCGATGAATCAGAACATTCGTCAGCAGCTGAGCGAAGCAACGAGATTGATGAAGACGGATCCTTCTGGCGTTAAGAATGCTTTAAAGGCCCGTTTGGAAGAAATCGATTCAGCTGTTGATCTTGACCCTGCAATGCGTTCGGACCTGAGAAACAAACTGCAAGCAGGGATCCGCAACGCGGCAGTGGAAGAAGGTCGCTATTTTGATCGCCTACAGCGTGCTGAAACCCTGAGCGCGCAAGCCGATGCAAGTCAGCGTTTGTTGGCCGAAGTGAATCGTACTGACGAATCGGTCAAGCAACTTGTCGAACAGTTCAATTACCTGATCGCACAACGCAAGTACCTGGAAGCGGCCAAAGATATTGCTCCCGAAGTTGGTCGATTGGTACCCGATACGGCTATTGAAAACACGATTCGCGAGTCGAGTTCGTTGCTCGCCAACTACTCCCTGTTGCGTGAAGTCTACGAACGTCGCGAGCAGGGGTTGGTCGATGCATTTCGAGGTGTTGAGACGGCCGCGATTCCAATCGATGAACCGTCGATCATTTATCCACCTGCTGAAGTGTGGCAAGCATTATCTGCACGTCGTAAAGAACGCTATGGCGCAATCAACCTGGCCGGTGGAGCGGGCGGTTCAAAAGCTGAACAGAAAATCACAGCCGCGCTTAAGCAAGTTACTAAAGATATTGAGTACCAGGGCGCTCCCCTGCGTCAAGTAATCCAAGAGTTGCAGGACACTTACAACATTCCGATCCGTTTGAACACAGTTGAACTTGGCGTTGTAGGTATCGATCCAGAATCCCCAATCACCATCAGTCTGCCGCCGGAACTAAGCCTCCGAAGTGCGCTGCGACAGATTTTGGCTTCGGTCGAGAACGCAGACGCTGGTCTGACCTACACCATTCGTGACGAAGTTCTCCTTATCACCAGCAAAGAAGACGCGGACGCTGAACCTCAAATCAAGGTCTACCAAGTCGGCGACTTGGTCGTTACGCCACAGATGCTGCAATTGTCAGGTGGCGGAGGTATGGGCGGTGGAATGGGCGGTGGCATGGGCGGTGGTATGGGTGGAATGGGCGGCGGTATGGGTGGCATGGGCGGCGGTATGGGTGGTGGCATGGGCGGCGGAATGGGCGGAGGTATGGGTGGCATGGGTGGCGGAGGCGGAGGCATGTTTGTGGTGCCAGACGACTCGACCAAAAAAAGCTCACAACCTGCTGCTCCAGCAATGCCCAAGCACCGTGCCAGTGCCGAGACGCTCACCGATGTTCAGTCGCTGGTCACCCGCTACGTCAAAGCAACCGAAGAGGAACGCAAGCAACTGGATGCCGAAGTTGAAGCTCTCGTGGAAGCGCGAGTCAATAAGGCCAATGGTTTGTATACCGCTAAGAAGACTTCCGAAGCTCAAGCTGAGTTTCAGCAAGTCATTGAAATTGTGGGCGGACTTTTGAGTGCTGGTTATCCCCAAGCCTGGATGTACCAAGCTCTTAGCTTGAGCATGGAAGCCTGCGAATATCCAGCGGCTGACATCAAGCGTTTGATGTTGAGCGGTCTGGATTTCGATGGTAGCCCCAACGAAGCAGTTCGCATCGCCAAGCACTTCGTACGCAAAGGAATGAAGAAGGAAGCCCTCGAGCTGCTCCGCGATGTATCTAAAGTGGAACCTTACCGCTACGACATTTTTGCACTGGCATTGCCATTGGCCAGTGAGCTTAAAGACACCGATAGTCTGAAGTGGGTTTGCTTGGGAGTGCTGAGTAAAGCTTGGCCCAAGGCCCAAGCTCAATTGTTCGACGAAGCCAATGTGGCTGCACGGGCAACTGCGATTCGTTTGGCTCAATCAGGTCGGATTGTTGAATCGAAGGCCTTTGAAGAAGCGATGAAAAGAGCCATGTTGCGAGACATCGTGGTCCGTATCAACTGGACCGGCGATGCCGATTTGGACATTCGCGTGCGAGAACCAGCTGGAACGGTCTGCTCGCTAAAGAATCCGCAATCGATCGGTGGCGGTGTGCTGTTGGGTGATACATCGAGCGTCAGTGAGTCAGCCAAACTGGGCGGATTCTCAGAATACTATGTATGTTCGCAAGGCTTCGCCGGGCAATACGACATATTGGTTCGTCGGGTATGGGGTGAAGTCACAGGTGGCAAAGCGACAGTGGAGATTTACACCGATTACGGTACCGAGGATCAGCGATTGATTGTGAAGCAATTGGACTTGAGCGAGAAAGATAGCTTGATCCAAGTTGCGGTAAAGAATGGACATCGCAAAGAGCCGATCGCGTCGGCCCAGATTGCCCAGGCCCAGAAGCAACGACTGGAAGCCAGCAAGGCTGTACTCGGACAGATTGGTGGAAACAGCGGAAGTAGTGGCAGCACCAGTTCGAATTTTGATTCGCTGCTGCAATTGCGTCAGTGGGCTGCTGCCAACAACCGCTTTGGATTCCCACGTGGGGGCGCGGTGGGCTATCGCCCTGTGATTACAACGATTCCATCGGGAACGAATTTTAGTGTGGCGGGTGTCGTTTCGGCTGACCGGCGTTACGTGCGAATTGCTCCCACGCCACTATTCTCGGACATTGGTCAGGTCACAACTTTCAACTTCGTAGACGGTTCTTCTGGAACTGGCGGCGGCCAGCAAGGTGGCGGTGGCTTTGGTGGTGGCGGAATCGGGGGCGGTGGTCAGCAGGGCGGTGGCGGTGGCGTGCTCTAGACTGGATCAAAAAGAAAACCAAACTGCCAGCGCCGATCGACGTTGGTAGTTTCCGTTCAAGCTTCGCTAAGCTTAGGGTTCTTTGTTTGCCATCTGGGGTTAGTTTTCAGGGTTCTCATTGTTCAGGGTTCTCATTGCTCAGGGTTCTCATTGTTCAGGTTCCTGGGTCGGATGTGGGTCGGATTGTTGTCGAACAAGCTCCTAAACCAACCGATTAGCGAGAAAAAAGCGGCTCCTCCGAACACAATGGCACCAGCCCAGGCGCCAATCTTGGGTCGCGCTAACCACAGGACCAGGACAACGAGAAGGGCGGCGAGCATTGTGCCGCGAAGTCGATGCCAACCCAAACGTTCGAGTTGCGGAGCGGCCAGCCACGCAACGCCAAGGACCACTCCGACTTTTATCATGGTCCCTGAGAAATAGGCATCGCTGTTCGCCTCCATTCTGTTTTGCTGCAGCCATGGCCAAGCAGCCAGTATTAATCCTCCTCCCAGCAAGGTTGCTGCTGAAGCTCCTAATGCCAATCGCTGCCATTTGCTTTCAGAAGTCGAACTAACTTTCCGCGACTCAGGACTACGAGTTTTTCTGGATGTCTTTTGAGTCATAGTCGTCCGAGCCCTTCCAGCCAGCGCCTGATCGGCTCCATCGGAATTAATTCCCATTTTCCAGATGAGAAATCAGCCATCGGAACTACATGAGCCCAGAAGCCGTTTTCCTCCAATTTAGCGACCGAGACCTCCAGCGCTTCAGGTTTTCCAGCAAACAAGAACTGAAGGGATTCGAGTGGAGCATTCTCGGCTCGCAGCGCCAAAGATTCCAAATCGGTACCGATAATTAGCGCCCCTGCGACTCGTTTGCGATCGTTTCCGGCAGCGATTATGCCTAAACGCCCTCCAACCCCGATACCGCCAAATACGATCTGTGAGGGGGCAAGCTTATAGGCGTTTTCCAATCGACCGAATGCGCGGCCAGCCAGTTCGGCTTCTTCTCGCGACCAGTTCGTTGGGTTGGATGAAGGGATGATTGCAACGATCCAACCTTGCTCACGCGCGAATGATGCAAAAGTTAACTGCACTTTAGCGCGGTCGATCTCGCCAGGTTCCGGAAATAAAACTAGCAGGCCAAGTTCGCGTTTGGCGGCCAAGGGTGGCACTACGGCAAACGCCTTGTTCGGAAAATCTCCGAGAGTCAGTTCGACAATTTCGCACTGAAGGCTGTCCTCGAGCTCAACGTCGGGTGGCGGCAATTCAGTGGGCAAGTTCTTTGGCCAAAGGGAAACGGTCAATACAATTTCACGACGGTTTGATTCTTTCTCAACGACCATACGAAGAGGCGTGTCTACTTCGGCGACAGCAATCGAGCGTTTAAAGTCGGCGACGCTCAGAATCTTCTCTCCGTTGCACTCAACGATTTGATCGCCTACAGTCAGGCCAGCTTTCGCCGCCGGAGAATCATTCTCGATGCGGCTGATTTCAATGCCGCCCATTTCCAATTTTTTAAGCCGCACGCCAGCGAAACGTTGGCGATAAGTGGGAATTTCATCGGCAAGATTACATTCGAATTCTATCCGTTTACCGTCGCGTTCGACCGAGAATTTTAGCGATTGACCTGCATCGGTTGGCCCGAGAGCATGCCGCAAGTGAGCGAGCATAGTTACTGGTTTTCCGGAGGCCTCGACTAATACGTCACCCGTTTTGACACCTGCCTTGGCCGCTGGTGATCCGGGCGCGGTACCCGCCACCTTGAGCGGTCCAACGAACTCATTTTGATCTGAGGCGACCACACCGAGTTTTCCGCTACGAATGTTCTCGCCCGCTTGCATGCGTTTCAGACGGTCAAGGATATCTTGCATTGGAATTGCGAATCCGATCCCCGAATCATAAAGTTCAGATGAATCCCCTTCGAGAAACGCGCCGGGAGAAATGGGGGCAAGTATACCGATCACGCGTCCCTGTAAATCGACTAGCGGACCGCCGTAGTTAACGGGTGAGATCTTGGCGTCGCACTGGACTGCTTTGTCATAAGCCCGGCCCAACGCACTGATAATTCCCACTGATTGGGAAACTGATTTATTGTCAAACGTCTTACCCAAGGCTATAGCCCATTGGCCAACGGTCACTTCTTTCGATGGGCAGACCGCCGGAATCGGCAAGTCGCTGACGTCGTCAATTTTGAGGAGAACCAGTTCGCGACTGAAATCCCGGGCGACGATCCTGGCTGCCGCTCGTTTTCCGTCGGGCATGCTCACCAAGATCGATGCCGGCTGCGCCCGAAAGCTGAATAGACTAGAGATCAGCCAGCCATCGCTACTAAGAATCGTGCCAGTGGTCGGTCCTTCCGCGATCAGTTCTTTTCCAACCCGCTCAAGTCCGCCAAAGGTTTCGATCTGGACAACCGAAGCTGCGACCGCCTGCACTGCCGAACGAAAGGCGAGTTGTTCCTTTTCAAGCAATTGTTCACTATCCAATTGCGCCGCCGCTTGTTGAGCTGCGGCTGATGGGTCGGCAGTCGGTGATTGTTGAGCATGGCTACTTGCTGCATAAAGCAACGGACCAGAAACGATTAGCATCGATCTGATTTGAGCGACGAAGTTGCGGCTCACAAGGGACTCTTTTCTAAATGTTCCAGGATTTGCATCGTCATTTTTCTAGCTAATCGTATTATAACTTAACTTGCCACAGGAGTCTTCGTGGTGACGCAGGCGTAGCTTGCGACCATTTGTCCCGAGCGGTCGCTGCCTTGGATTCGTCGGGTGACGCGTCCTCTAGTACTCGAAGGGCGTGATGCCTAACTCGCGAATCACGTCCCTCAAGAACACAAAGGGACGGGACAAGTGGTCCCATCCTACAGTCCCTTTGCCGAATCGCGGCTGGAGCCCTAAAATACGTGCTTTGTTCGAGATATTTACTGAAGAAAAATGAATGAAACGGGTCGTATTGGCAATGAGCGGTGGAGTCGATAGTTCGGCGGCTGCGCACTTGTTGCTCGAAGCCGGTTACGATGTCGTGGGCGTTTTTATGCGACACGGCGAGGAGTCGGCTGAGAGCTGCAAGCTGCCGAACGGCTCGCCCAACCCATTGCTGCCTATTTTGCAGGGCCGCACGGATCATAAACAGGGTTGTTGCAGTGCGTCAGATGCCCTAGACGCGAGGCGCGTGGCCGATCGGCTTAGCATCCCGTTCTACGCCCTAGATCTGCAATCGGACTTCAGCCGAATCGTCGATTATTTTGTCGATGAGTACACTCATGGTCGGACTCCGAACCCCTGCGTGCAGTGCAACAACTGGATCAAGTTTGGGCGGCTGTTCGACTATGCCGATAGCGTTGACGCGGAATTCGTAGCAACTGGGCACTACGCACAGTTGCTTGAAGCCGCCGATGGTCCGGCTCTAGTGCGAGGTGTCGATCCCAATAAGGATCAATCGTATGCGCTGGCAGGTATCGGTCGACCCTATCTGAAACGCATGTTATTGCCGGTCGGAAAGTTTCACAAACCTGAGATTCGGCGACTTGCCGGCGAAGCTGGCTTGAAAGTAGCCGACAAGCGCGACAGCCAAGAGATCTGCTTCGTGGCCAGCGGCAAACATGCTCAGTTTGTTCGAGATCGTTCCTCAGCTAAGACTGCTGGCGACATTGTTACTGTGGAGGGTCGTAAAGTCGGAACGCACACCGGCATTGAGGCTTTCACGATTGGACAACGCAAAGGGATTGGAGTCGCGATGAAGGAACCGTATTTCGTCGTTCGCATCGACGCTTTGTCTAATGCAGTTATGATCGGCACGAAGTCAGAATTGGCTCAAGTAAAGCTTGTTGCCAATCAAGTCAATTGGCTGATCGATCCGCCAAGCAGTCCGTTTAACGGATATGCTCAGATCCGATATAACAGCGACGCAGTGGCCGCTCGCATTACTCCGACACACGACAAGTCCTTTAGCGTTGTGTTCGATGCCCCGACACATGGCGTTGCGCCAGGGCAACTGTGCGTCATCTATGCTGAGAATCGAGTGCTCGGAGGCGGCTGGATCGAATAGGTTTGGGAATTTCAAAAGCAGACGCTAGCAGCGGGTGCCACGTGGCGGATGCTGCTAGCGTCCGAGTGCATGGTACTCTTTATCCAACGCTCACCTACTTCGCCGGTGCGAACTCCATCGGCAAGGAGATTTTCTGTACGGTCGCTTCAGCCCGTGTGGTTAGCGATATCATTTTCTTGCCGGCATTTTCGGGGTCATCGCGCACGACCCAGATCAAACGTTGGTCTTCGTCACGCGTATCTTTCACCGTCGTAACTGGGTTTCCACGTTTAGCAATGGCGGTCAACGCATCGCGCATCGGCAAATCGACATGCTTGAAATCACGAAGTTGCTGGTTGCGAGTTATACCCGCCCGCTCGAATGCGCCGCCATCCAGCGCAAAACGCAGTTGAGGTGTACCTGTTGGAAGATTCGTATTGGCCTCTTCGCCAACTAATCGCAACGCTGACTCAATCGGTTCTTGATCAAAGCTGAGCTTTATCTTGCGTGACAGATACTCTTCGATTGAAAGTGGATTTGCGGTTGGCGTTGCAGTAACGGTTTCCATCGGTTGGTCACTCGCCAAAGTAGCCCCGTCCTGCGAAGCAATCCAAGTCGACAATAAAATGTTTGTTGCAGCTTCGGAGGGAAGGTACGCGTTTGCAACGGCTGCGCCCCCTTCGACTCCAAAGCGCGATTGTTCAGCGAGCGCTCTTAGCATTTGTGGATATCTTATCGCTAGAGGGCGCCAATAGGGATGAGGTTGCTCCGATACAAACCAATCTTCAATCGCGTTCGAAGCACCCGCAATGCGTTGTCGCAGCGATTCGCTCAAGCGTGGCGCTTCACGCTCACTAAGCCCAATCAACTGGATCTCGGCGTACCATGCGGGTTCAAGTCGTGTTTGGAACAGCGCGGCTCGTGAGTCGACCTCTAAAAGTTCTCGCAAACGACTTCCGAGGCGTGTAGGCATGTTCGCAAGAATCGACTTGCCTTCGCTGAACAAAAACGATGAGGTTAACAACAGACTGAAATCAGCATCCGCATCGGAAACCTGCCAGAGCTTTCCCAACTGAGAAACGAGCGGCCCTGCAGCCCCTTGCAACTCGGCGGCTTCCTTCATCAAGGCCGTCGGTCCGAATGCGAACTCAGTTATTGATTGCGCATCGGACAGCGGTTGTTGAGCGATGAAGTAGCTTTCACCTGCGGCGTTGCTCAGTAGCGTTACAGTATCGGTTTTTTCGTTGGACATCGAGCCCCAATCGCTTTTCAGAACCGACAAGGCTAGTGGTTTTGCGAGTCGAACGCGCATGCAAGTTACTGGCACTTCGTTCTCCGCGTAAACAGCAATGGTTACGCGGTCTATCGAATCCCATGGCACACCAGCTCGTTTACTAACTTGCTCGAGGTAAACGCCAACATCCTCGTTATAAGCAGCCAAAAGTGCCTTGCCGGTCGCTATGTCCATTAAATGTTGTGGACGCATGGTGACGAAGATCTGCCCACCGGGCGGAAGCAGGTCGAGCGCGATGGGTTTCGGAGCAGCCGGCGGTGCCCAGAGCAAATCCTTACCTGTTTGGACAATACGATAAACATCCAATCGTGGATCTTGGGGCGTTTCCTCAATCGTCGCTGTCTTTGAATCGCCCGGTTCAGTTGCCTCGTTTTCTCCACTGTTTGTTAGGTCGGGAAGTTTGGGGGATGGCTTTCGACCGCTGGGCTTCATTACGCCACTAGCGATCAAGATTCCGAGTAACGCACATACTGCGGCCAAACCACCAATGACCGGCAACGCCCATTTATTCGCTGGTTTGCGTTTTATCTTTTTTCGCACTCCCGGTTTGTTCGCGCTCGGTCCCGCGAGGCTTGTTTTGCCAAGTTTCGATTTGCTGGATTCCAGCTTCGCTGCACTTGGCTTAGGCAAAACCAAGTTGCCCAGATATTGCTCGACTGACTCAGGTGCAGCTGCTTGTATTCCTGCTTCGTCACTGTTTTCGGGCTCGTTCACCGGTACCTCGGTCTCAAGCTGAGGCTCCACCGATTTAGGTTCACGAGCAAGTTGCCCTGCTTCGGGAGAGACGCTGGCTTTGCTTACCGTCGCGGTGGCTGGCTGCGGCTTGACAACAGCAGGTGATAGTTTGGGCAGGGATTTAGGCTGCGGGGAAGTTGCGGCAGGCAGTTTTCTCGCCGGAGTAACTTGTACGTCTGGTTGACTAGCAGGTTGAGTCGTTTCGTTTGCCGCAGCCCCAATTCTTCTTTCGGGCTTCGGTGCCTCGACTTGTTTTCGCTCTTGGTAGGCAAGTGGTTTTTCTGTCTCAGAAGCTGGCGGTGAAGCTGGCGGTGAAGCTGGCTTGGTGTCCACTCGTTTCTTGGCAACAGGTCCCTTAGCAACAGCAGTGAACGCTACATCCAGTGCCTGGCAGAGATCTTGAGCTGTGGGAAATCTTGCTGGCAAATTCTTAGCCAAACAATGTTGTAAACAACGTATCAACGGCGACGGCAAGCCGCAATCTTTCGGAAGGGCTAGCGATGCTTCCGCCTGACGGGCGAGTTGTTTATCAAGTGTCGAGCCCACTACTAGTGGTTTGCCGGTTACCAACCACCACCACAAGCATCCCAAGCTATAGATATCGCTGCTAGGGGTTGGCAGCTGGCCGGGTGCAAGAAATTCCGGGGCCATAAACTGGGCTGGCGATAATCCATTTAAACCATTTTGAATCGTCCCCACAGCTTGGACATCCAGCGACGCAGTGAGACAGCAGATCGGATCTCGAGCCAAAGTCACCCCATTCTCGTCACCCGCTTCGGCATGCCAATAGACGCGATCTGGAAGCACGCGACCGTGGGCCAAGCCCGCTGCGTGAAACGGTTTGAGTGCTTCAGCAACTTGCCGAACGATCTCAGCCGATTTTAAGCGCAGGCGATCGTCCTGATGTAACGCCGTTAGCGGAAGACCTCGAATCGGTTGCACTTGCAATTGCAATTGCTTGTCCATCAATTCAGGAACGTGCACGCCTTGCAAATTCGGACCTTTCAGTTGAGCAAGCCGCAATCCACGGGGTAACGACGGGGCAGCGCTTTGCAACTCTGCCAGCCCATCAGTGTTTAACCAACGCAACCAAGTTGACGGTTCGCTTTGCGACTTAACGGCTTCAAACCATCCCTCCCATAACGGAACAGTTACAGGGCGGAGTAAAGTCCAAGCCCCTTTTTTGAATTCCCCTTGGCGTCTACTCGCGATCAAATCTGCTTGGTAGTCAGTCAAACGTCCCAGTTGAACCAGTTGTTCGAGGATCTTTGTCGCGTCGGATGCATCGCCGGGCTGTAACCCCTGTAGGGCTTCTGCCGCCCAGCTTCGGCAAATCATTGGCGGCGCAAGTCCCGCAGAGGAGATTTTTTGCCAAAGTTCGACGCTCGAAAGGCTCATAAAAGGTATATTTTGTTTGGGGCAGCTAGTAATCGGTCAGATGCGCGTATTTACTGGCTCGGTGGCTAATCGCAATGCTACTTGAAGTTCGTTGCACGCCTTATCGAGTCCGGCCTCTTGCATATACTACACTTTAACCAAAGTGAATTTCAGGTGGGCATCCACTCCGTACCGCAAGCCGATTTTTTGTCGGCTTCATCCCATTTGAGCTGATTAAAGTCAGGGGCAAAACTAGTGAAAGCCAGCGAAGCGACAGAGCATTACTTCTCAACAGCCGCCGATCAACTCGCCCTCCCGGCTTGGTTGCGTAAACTTTTGAGCACAGCCAAACGCGAAGTGACCGTCCAAGTGACTTGCGAAATGGACGACGGCCGCATCGAGACATTTCTCGGTTACCGCGTCCAGCATGATAACGCCCGTGGTCCGATGAAAGGCGGCTTGCGATACCACCCTGACGTGGATCTGGATGAAGTTCGATCACTTGCAAGTTTGATGACCTGGAAGACCGCTGTCGTAAACCTGCCATACGGAGGTGCCAAAGGTGGAGTTTGTGTCGATCCTAAGCGTCTTTCACGCAAAGAACTTGAACGTTTGACGCGGTCATTCGTCGACGGCATTCACGACGTGATTGGCCCAGACACGGATATCCCCGCGCCAGATATGGGCACTACGTACGAAGTCATGTCTTGGATTCGTAATCAGTGGGAGAAGTACCACGGTTTCAACCCCGCGGTCATTACCGGTAAGCCAGTCGAAGAATACGGCGCGAAAGGCCGCGAAGAAGCAACGGGACGCGGTGTCGGTATTCTCGCGTCTAAGTTAATCAGACGACTAGGTCGCAAACCAGAGAATGTTCGAACAGCGGTTCAAGGATTCGGCAACGTCGGCTCACACGCCGTCAAGTTTTTACACGAGTCGTTGTTTCCTGTGATCGCAGTCTCTGATGTCTCAGGCTGTTACCACAATCCCAAGGGGCTCGATGTTCCAGATCTCCTGCGTCACACGCTACGAAATTCTGGATCGCTCGCTGGATACGCAAACGCAGAACTGCTGACCAGCGACGAACTCCTGACTTTGGACATGGATATGCTGATTCCGGCCGCCCTGGGTGGTGTAATCCATGACGGAAACGTTGATAAGATCAAAGCATCGATCATTCTCGAAGGCGCCAACGGACCCACCCTGCCATCGGCCGACGATCGCTTGCTCGAAAAGGGAGTTTGCGTCTTGCCAGATATTTTGGCAAACGCAGGCGGTGTTACGGTCAGTTATTTCGAGTGGGTTCAAAATCGCCAGCACTATAGCTGGAGCCTCGATCGAGTCCGCCAAGAACTCGATCGAACGTTGAGCGAAGCCTTTGAAAGCGTGTGGCAAACCTCAGTGCAAAACAAAGTCAGCCTGCGGACAGCTGCGTTCATGCTGGCCATTCAACGCGTCCAAAGAGCAACTGAGTTGGCTGGCTTTCGCTCTTGAGCAGCCCATAACTCGAATATCGTTTCAAGTTCGATCGGGCGAACGAGGCTCCTGCCGAGCTTCCTGCGGGTGATATTGAGCGTTCACAAGTACATTGACATCGACGAGTTGCGTCTGAGTAAAACTCGGCAGGAGCCTCGTTCTCCCATCGGGCTGCTCGGGGGCGAGAAATCCAAAATTTAAGGCTGACGCTCCACTAGACTGTGCGTTACCGCTTTCGGAGAATTTCTTTCTCAAGGTTTCTCCACGATCGACAACCACTGAGTTACGCATGCAAGACTCTTCGAAATTAGATACGCAGCCTCCATCGTTGCGCGAAGTTAAGTATGAATACACACCGCAGCTACCCGAAATCCTAACGCACTTGCGCGCGTCGATTTTGGTGACTACTTATCAAGCCGGTAAGTTGCTGGTGTTAGGGGCCAAAGACGGAAAGCTGCAAATCTCGTTTCTGGACTACGACCAACCGATGGGATTGGCAGTCAGTCGCGAAAGGATTGCGATCGGAACTCGCAAACAGGTGCACTTCCTCGTTCCGGCCCACGAAACTCAGGCCTTTCAAAGCGAGTACGATGGATGCTTCGTTCCCCGTAACAGCTTTTACACGGGCAGCATCCATGGTCATGATCTTGGGTGGGGACAAGACGGTCTGTGGATAGTCAATACGCTTTTTTCTTCTCTGGCGACGCTGCATGATGATTACAGTTTCGTACCGCAGTGGCGCCCGCCGTTCATCTCGCAATTAATTGACCAAGATCGTTGCCACTTGAACGGCATGGCGATGGAAAATGGCCTGCCAAAGTTCGTTACTGCGATGAGCCAAATGGATACGGCGGCGGGCTGGCGATCGAATAAGGCAACATCGGGCATCATCATGGAGGTTCCGAGTGGACAGGTCGTATGTAGCCAATTGTGCATGCCGCATTCGCCACGACTGTATGCCGATAGATTATGGGTTTTGAATTCTGGACATGGTTCGTTGGGTTACGTCAATCAAGTAAATGGGTCATACGAGCCCGTCGAAGCCATGCCAGGCTACACGCGTGGACTTTCGTTCTATGGACAGTTTGCGTTTGTAGGTCTTTCAAAAATTCGTGAAACATCTATTTTCGGTGGAGTTCCCATCGCCGAGCGTCGCGACGAATTGCGCTGCGGAATCGGAGTCGTCGATCTAGTGGCCGGTAAGACAATTGCCGTATTTCAGTTTCTATCGGGCGTCACCGAGATCTTCGCCGTCGAAGTGCTGGCTGGCTTTTGCAATCCACTGATCGCAGGGGCATCAGTTGACATGAAAGAACGCGAAGTTTGGGTGGTGCCCGCTGAAGGAACGCCAAGACCAAAAGTCGAATCGCGGTTTCCGATCTACTCGACCAAGCGCTACTCCGGCACGAGCCAACCGAGTCATTCAAACACGATGGATTCGAACGTGTCGGAGTTGATGACTATCGGCCAGCAATTACAAGCCAACGGACAGTCGCCCGAATCCGTAAATGACTTGGAGCGTGCGATCGCGGAATCAAAACAACCGGCACCGCTCTTGGTTGATCTGGGAAACATACGACAAGATCAAGGTAAGCAGCTAGCCGCTAAACTCTGCTATGAACGAGCGCTGGAATCGGACTCTACCTGCTTCGCCGCTTTACAAAATCTGGGTTACCTACTGTTCAATCTCGGCGAGACGGAGAAATCGGGCGACATCTACGCACAACTTCTCGACGCCGCGCCAACGCCCCTCAATCGACTACTGGCCGCTTCGGTATTACCCGTGGTGTATGACTCGGAAGCGGACATTGAGCACTGGCGCAAGCGGCAGCTTGAGGTTTTACGCGACCTCGCAAAAAGTGGTCAGCAAGTGGACGCGACGACCAGCCTGGTTCCTACGTGTTTCTTCGCTGCCTATCAAGGTCGATGCGATCGCCAAGTCATGGAGATGCGAGCAGCGGCGATCCGTGGCGGTAATTTTTTGAATCCGAGAAAGCCTAAGCAAAATGGCGAAAGGCTTCGAGTCGGTTTCCTGTCGGCCTTTTTTCGCGACCATACCATCGGTCGTCTGAACGTCGGCAGACTCGAGCAGCTGAGTCGCGATGCAATTGAACTGACCGTAATTTACGCGGGCTCTTCGCTCGATGAAATGACAACGCGATTCAAGTCGACTGCGGACAAATTCGTGCATCTGCCGCGACGGTTATCCGACGCCCTCGAAACTCTGAAGTCGCTTGAACTGGATATCCTCGTACACGCTGATGTTGGCATGGATTCGCTCACACAGACTTTAGCTTTCTCTCGCTTCGCGCCGATACAAGTCGCGACTTGGGGACACCCTGACACGACGGGAAGTGTGGTCATGGATTACTTTTTGTCGAGCGAGCAACTTGAGAATGCTGATGCGCAAACGCACTATTCCGAGCGGCTCGTAAAGCTACCTTCGCTTGGGATCGTTTATGAACGACCCGTCCTAACAAAGGCGAAGACTCGCGCCGAACTCGGCTTGTCGAGCGATCGTCATCTGTATGCTTGCCCTCAAACCTTGTTCAAATTTCATCCCGCGTTTGATGAGATTTTGGCAGGCATTTTATTGCAGGATCCACAGGCGGAATTAGTATTGCTTGAAGGTCGTTTACCCGAGTGGACTCACCGTCTGCAGCGGAGATTCAGGCGTACATTGCCAGACGCTGAAACTCGCGTCAAGTTCCTTCCGAACCTAGTCCGAAACGATTTTCTTTCCCTATTGTCGTGCAGCGATGTGCTGCTTGACCCAATTCACTTCGGTGGCGGCAATAGCTCGTTCGAAGCGATCGGATTGGGAATTCCGTTAGTCACCCTAGAAGGCGAATTCTTGCGTAGTCGAATTTCCAGTGCAATCTATCGCCAGATGAATTTGCCTGATCTGATTGCGAGCGATCCAAACGCCTACGTGCAGCTCGCCGTCAAGATTGCCTGTGACCCGATGTTTCGATCGGAACTAAAGCAACGAATCATCGCCGCCAGCGATACACTGTTCGAGAGCTCTTCGGCCGCGAAAGAACTGGAAGAATGCTTGGTGGCGCTCGGGCAAGGCCAGCGCTGACCCGTGGCGGATGCTGCCAGTATGCGACCTGAC
>JANNNN010000486.1:0-5931 GCA_031398555.1 Planctomycetia bacterium
CGACAATCTTGTGCGATGAAGAAGGCCGCGAGGTCATCATTCCGAACAAGAATTTCGTAAGCCAAGACATCGTTAATTGGAAGGGCGCCGGTCGGCTCAAGGCAATACCGATCGAAGTCGCCGTAACACGCGACGAACGGCCTGCTGATGTGTGTCGAATGCTGCAACAGTTGTTGGTAGAGCAACGCGAGTTACTGTTGAGTCCGGCACCACAGGCGACGCTGGTTTGTGTCAGCCAGCAAAGCCAACGAATTGAACTTCGCGCTTGGGTCGAAGAGGATCAAGATGCGTCAACTTACCGAGATGCTCTGATGAAGATCGTCCTGAGCTTTCTTACGGAAAAGGACTTGCTCTCACAGCACCAACCACGTCAACCATCACTCAAAGAATCAACTGATCCGGATGCAATCAGTGGTTTTCGCTCTCGCAAAAAGCGGTCCGCATAAGTGTCGAAAATCTGTCTTGAATGTTCTTGAGTGGTTCAGTAGTTGAAGAGCTGCAAAAAAGTGAAATTACGGCTAGCGGCCTTGTTTAGCGCGCGCTGAACGATCCCTTTGGTATTGCTGGTCAGCCGCCTGCCTTTGACCGCCCGAGCTACCATCTTATGCGTCAACTGTTCTGTTGACGCCGCCACTAGGTCATGAGGTTTCAGTTTCAATTGCTCAAGCAAAGCAGCGATCGGTTGCACTCCTAATTCACGGAGATGCGTAGCTTTTTCAGGCGGTACTTCATCTGTCATGGGTTCGCTTTGCGTTTCGCATTGTCTGGCTTCTTTGCCGCGGGTGCGTCGGATTCCATCAAATTCGGCAGTGGCAGGTAATCAAAATCCAAGATCATCTTTTCGGCGAGGGCCATTCGCAATTCTCGCTCAATTTCAGTGTACTCCGGAGCACCGCTTAAGTTCTTTAATTCCGACGGATCCGCGTCGAGATTGTACAATTCGTATACCGGCCGCGGTGTAGTGAAATAAGTCGACTTGAACTCGGGCGACAATTTGCCCTCGGCGTTGGCGGCTTGAATCTGCTTCCATGCCGCCCCCCCGGCCGAGTCGACAGGCGAATAAGGAATCCACGGCGTGCAATTGTAGATGAACTTGAACCGGTCACTTCTAACAGCCCGAGCCAGATCGTATCCAGAGTTAGTCATATTGACAGTGACAGGCGCTGAACCATGTGGGCCACGTTCAACGAACACATGCTTTCGAGGCTTGTGCACTTCGCCCTTCAGCAGTGGTAGGAAACTAACGCCACTCATTTTTGGCCCCGCTTCTAAGCCGGCGGCTTGCAGCAAGGTGGGCGCAAGATCTTCGCCGCTGAGCAAGGCTCGCGAATCACCGCCAGCTTTTACAACGTTTGGCCAGCGAACGATGAAGGGTACGTTGGAACCAGGATCGTAAAGCGAACCTTTACCGTGTGGCAACGCGGCTCCATTGTCCCCGCAGAACACAATCAGCGTGTTATCCATCAGCCCGCGTTCCTTCAGCACAGCCAGGACACCGCCGATGGTTCGATCGACACGGTTCACTTCAGCGCAATAGTCGGCAACTTGTTCGCGCACGCCCGCAAGTTCCGGCCAATGTCCAGGCAGCTTGAGCGATGCAGGGTCCGGTCGGAATTCAGCAGGTGCATTCCAAACATGATGCGGGTCGCTGAAGTTAGCCCACATGAAGAATGGCTGGTCCTTTGGTTTTTTATCGAGGAATGCGGCCAGTTGCCCAGCCACTGCGCCGTCGGGGCAAGTATTCAACGAGTCGACTCGATCGACGAAGGTTTTCAATTTATTCTTCTGAAAGATAGCCCCCATTGCATCGCCACCCTTTGCGGCCCCGTCGAGATGAAAACTCCGGCCACATACGCCAGTGAAATAACCGCCCTTGTCGCGCAGCCACTCTGGCAAAGTTATTTCGTCTCGTGGTAGCGGAGAGGAGAATCGCGTCATGCGTGCGGCGACTGGCGATCGGCCCGTCATTAACGCGGCTCGCGAGGGGACACACTGAGGAGCAGCCGTAAAGAAACGATGAAACTTCATCCCCTCAGCCGCCAGCTGATCGAGTACAGGAGTCTTAACATTCGAATCGCCATAGGCGCTCAGGAAGGGATAACTGTGATCATCGCTCAGCAGAAATAGAATGTTGGGCTTTGCAGGCTCGGCAGCATGGCTGGACTTTGAGAATAAGCCGAGCATGAGAATAAGAGCAAAGCCAATTATCTGGCAAATAGGCACTGGTTTCATGTTTCACCGAATTTCTACTACCGAATCTTGCTTGGTAATTGAACACACTACTTCTTGTTACGCGAGCTGGGTCGCGGCGCGACCACACCGCTTTTCGGGTCCATCTTGGCAAGATCTTCAGCCGTTGGTGAACCGCCGAATTGCTTATAGTAAAGCTCTTGAAACGGATTGATGGAGGGTCCAACGACCTTTTCATTGACCATGAGCGGCACTGCTTCGTCCCAGAACTTTTCAAACGCAAGCGACAACTCGTTCACCACTTCGGGATGCGACCTGGCAACGTCGATTTTCTCAGCGTAGTCACTCTTAAGATCAAACAACTCCCATTTTGGCTCAGCGCTACCTCTTTCGGAAACAAGATGCCAACGTTTGTTGCGGACGCTGCACGCTTTGTACTTGGATTCATTCGGATCAGCGAACTTGGGCCAGCGGCCAAGATGAGTTATCAGCGTTCGATCGGCCCAGGTCGCCTTGGGGTTATCGATCAATGGCACGAGACTGCGTCCCTCCACTTGAGATTTCAAATTGTCGGGAATTTTTACACCAGCGATTTCGGCGATCGTTGGAAAGAAATCAATGTGGGCGGCAAGCGCATCACAATCTGCGGCTTGAATCGCTCCAGGTAAACGCCAGAAAGAACTGGCGTGCGTTCCACCGAGCCACGGCGAGCCTTTAGAGCCATGCATGCCGGCGTTGAAGACGCTCACACCGGCTGTTCCACCGTTATCATTCATGAACACTACCAACGTGTTTTTCGCGATGCCCCATTCATCGAGCTTCGCCAACAGCTTGCCTACGTTTTGGTCAATGTTGTGGAGCATGCCAAAGAAACTCTCGGTTTCTTTTTTTAAATCTTTGCCTTCGTACAATGCCCTGTCTTCGGGCTTTGCGATGTAAGGCCCATGCGGCGCGTTGGATGGAATGTAAGCAAAGAAGGGCTTGTCCGCTTTGCGCTGCGAATCGATCCAGTGGGTCGCCTGTTCATAGAAAATATCCGTGCAGTAGCCGGTTGTTTGCTCGAACTTTCCGTTGTGCAAGATGGCTGGATCAAAATACTTGTTGCCCGGCGCGTCGCCACACGATCCAGGATAGATCTGCCCAATGCCGCCGCCGCCATGAATAAAGACTTCGTCAAAACCGCGACGATTAGGTTGGTATTCAGCCTCGTCGCCCAAGTGCCATTTTCCGAAAATGCCGGTCGTGTAGCCTGATGATTGAAGGACCTGAGCCAGTGTGGTCGCCTTCAGCGTCAAACGCTCACGTTCGAGAATGGTGTGGGTGATACCGTTCTTAAATTCGTGGCGACCAGTAAACAATGCACTTCGAGTCGGCGAGCACGTTGGACTGACGTGATAATCCGTGAACCGCAATCCTTCACTGCGAAGTTTGTCAAGGTTGGGAGTCTTGAGAACCGGATTGCCGTGCGCCGAGATGTCACCAAATCCTTGGTCATCAGTCAGAATGAACAAAATGTTTGGGCGTTTGCCAGCGACCGATTCAGCGTATAGGGTTTCAGTGTGCAGGGTTGTCGAAATAGTAATCGTCGCAGTAACTAACAAAAGTAACGATTGAAGTAGTACTCTCATTTTCGCTCCGAAGTCTTTCTCTAAGTTGGTTAAGTCTCGCACGCCAGAACCTGTTGCGTTTTGCTCAGCCCCAGTCATTCAACAACGTTTCCGGGGGGAACTGCGTCTTTGAGCATTTCAGTCAACTTTGTTCGCATAACGGCCAACCTTTCGGGCTCTTTCGATGAAAGATCGTGGCTCTCGCCGATATCCGCTGCAAGATTGTAGAGTTCGAACTTGCTTGCGATTTTCGCTTTCCGTTTTGCGGCTGGTTTCAATTCTTCGGCGGACTCTGGCAACCCGTCGTCGATCTTTTCACTAGCATTCATCATCAACTTCCAATCTCCCATCCGCACTGCGGCGCGCTCAGGTGTTTGGACACACAGGATCGCGTCATGCGGCGAAGGCTTTCCTTCAGTCAACATCGGCCAAACGTCCTTGCCATCGAGGGGCGTTTTTTGTTCGATCGAACCGCCAGCGAGCTTTACCAGCGTCGGGTACCAGTCAACAGTGTGCATCGGTTGTTTGATAGTCACTCCCGATGGAATATGTCCCGGCCAGTTAACAAAAGCTGCCGCGCGGACGCCACCTTCATAGATCGAGCCTTTGAAGCTCCGAAGGGGTGTGTTCGTGCCGGGTTTCGGGCCTCCATTGTCGCTCGAAAAAACGATCAAGGTGTTTTCGCGCAGGCCGGCTTTTTCAATGGCATCGACAACTTGCCCAATCGCTTCATCCGCAGCCGATAACATTCCGGCAAGTTTTTGTCGCGGGCCCTTAAGTGCGGGATAGGCTTTGAGGTAACTGTCAGGCACCATCAGAGGACCATGGACTGCGTTAAAAGGCAGGTAGAGAAACAGTGGCTTTGACTTGTCTTTCTCGGCGATCAACCGACACGCTTCACGGGCAAGCAGATGCGTCGTATAGCCCTCTTCCTTGACTTCTTTGTCATCGCGATACCAATCGTGAGACTTGTCGCGGACGTGAGTGTCGTAGTCGAGCGCTCCAAAGTAGTGCCCATATTGATGATCAAAACCTCGCGAAGTCGGCAAGTACGCGCGATCAAATTCTCCTAAATGCCACTTGCCGGTAATTGCAGTTTCATATCCTGCATCTTTCAAAGCGCTCGCAAGCGTCCGCTCCGATAGCGGCAAACCCCACTTTGCATGCGGCCTGACAACTGTGTAAACACCCGTTCGAGTTGCGTAGCGGCCAGTCATCAACGCAGCCCGCGTCGGCGAACAAACCGGCTGCACATAAAGCGATTCGAGCACCGCTCCGCCGCTCGCAAGTTTATCGAGGTGCGGTGTTTTGATTTCTTTGCCGCCACTAAATCCACAGTCGGCATAGCCAAGATCATCCATGAGAATGAAGACAATGTTGGGCTTTGATGCGGTAGGTTCAGCCCTCTCAGCTCGTGCCGAATATGAGAGCAACAGCGTTGCAACAACGCACAACCCCGCAAGCAACTTTGATTGCTGGAATAGGTTGGTTAAGTTCATCGTAGGTTCGCCTAAAGAAGATGCGAAAGGGCCAAAAGCAAATAATACTCGAGCGCGGAAGCGAAGCGTGGTAACAGTCAGCCGCAGATAACCATGTTACTATAGATTCGTTCTCGAAACTGCATCAGAATTGGCCACACGTTTGAGAAGCGAGCGAATGAATTCACCGAAGTTGCTTAACCCAGCTGGCAAATTGATTTCTGAAATCGAAGCGAGCCTCACGTTGGCTCGCAAAGCTAAATCGCTTTGGGCCAAACGTCTAGAGACTTCGACAGTGATCAATTCACTTGAAGGCCCCCTCCCGGCAGAAGCGGGCGATTACATTTGCCGCGGAATTCATGGTGAGTTTTGGCCGCAAAAAGCGAGGAAACTCTTTGACACCTATCATGCGACCGATCAGTTTAACTCCGATGGTTGGCAACAGTTTTCTCCAAAGCCTGATAGTGCTCCCGTGCAAGCTGTTCAAATCGATTTCCCTTTTTCTCTAACCTCTCACTGGGGAGAGCTCGTTGGAAAAGCCAAAGATTACGTGGTTCGAAGTACTTCAGACAGTTCAGACTGCTGGATCGTCGATCGTGCGATTTTTGAATCCAGTTATGAATTCGAAAAGGGCTCTTCGTAGGGTGTGTGCAGTG
>JANNNN010000184.1:0-4673 GCA_031398555.1 Planctomycetia bacterium
GCCCGCGTCGAACCCGTCGAGCAGTGCCGACTTGCCGTCGGTCATGACGGACAGGTCCCCCTCTTGCGCCGCCCGCGCGACGAGCTGCTGGTGGACGCCGTCGAGCTTCAGCCGGTAGACGAAGTGCTCGCGGTCCTCGGCCGCCTTGTACTGGAGCGATACCACCTGGGCCAGGAACTCGCACGCCGCCCGCACCTGTAAGGGGATGGATTTCGGTCCAGCATAGTGATGGCAAGCGATGAGCACCAACAACTCCTCGCCGAGGCGGATGGGCATGGTGAGGCCCGCCGTCACCTGCATGTTCTTCAGGTACTCGGTGTACATGACCGACGCCCCGCGGAGGGCGCAGTAGGTCATGGTCAGCGGCTTGCCAGTGTCCGGGTTGGTAAGCGGGACCAGTTCGGCTAATCCGCCGTCCACGTCCGGTACCGGGCGGACCCAGATTTTCGTGAATACGTCGCGAGCCGGCTTGGGGATGTCTCCCGCTGGGTAGTGCAAGCCGAGCCACGGGTCGAGGTCGGCCCGCTTGCTCTCGGCGAACACCTCGCCGTGCGCGTCGGCGTGAAACTTGTAGACCATCACCCGGTCCAAGCCGGTTAACGCCCGGACCTCCTCGGCGGCAATGTTGCAGAACTGCTGGAGGGTGTCGGCCGTCTGGAGCCGGTTCACCGTTTTCTTGACCAGCGTGTAGTAGTCCGGCTCGCCGGCGTCAGTTCGCCCAGTAGCCTCGAATTCGACCACCGCTACGCCGTCGATCGTGTGAACAGTCACGTCGAGTGGAGGAACAACCCCGCGGTCCGGCAGGGTGAGGACGTAGAGCGGGTTGCGGTCGGTCGGCTCGGTCGCGAGAAACGCGCGGATCCGGGCCTCGCCGTCGGGACCGAGGACGACCGCGACCGGGCGGCCGAGCAGTGCCTCTGGTGACTGGCCGAGCAGGGCTTCGCTGTTCTCGCTCGCCTGAAGAACGGTCAAGTCGGACGGGCGGAGGACGAGCAGCGCGCCGTGGGCCTGGACGCATCCCGGCGTCTGCACGGGTTCGCTGTCGCAGTTGGTGATGGTGAGGCCGTGCCGTTTAATGCTGTACGGCTGGCCGTCCCACGGCGGCGGGGTGTCAGCTTGGATCGGCGGATGATTCACAGTGAGTTCTTTCTCGCCGCAATCCAGCGGTGAAGTTTCTGGAACGTGTCTTTCGCGGCGGCCACCGCCACGTCTTGATCGGTCGGGGACACGACGAAGCCCGTTAGGGCCGCCCGAAAGCTCTGCCACATCTCGCCCGTTTTGTCGCCGTACCCGTGGAAGAATCGCCCCCCGGTCTCGGGCGTGAGACCCAGGACGTGTTGTACGTGTCGGCTGATGAGTTGCCCGCCGAGCGTCGAGCCCTCCAGCACGTACAGGCAGCCGAAGCAGTTGGTCGGCGTGACGAGAAGCGGCAGCTCGCTGCACAGCGGAAGAGCCGTCGGTGCATCGCCACCGAGCGTTCGCAAGTCGGCTTCGAGGAGCGGACCCTTTTGCCTCGCGTTCAAGTCGAGACCGCGGTCCGGCCACCCGACAACCGCCCAGATGGCGGGTTCGAGCGGGGCGTAGAAACCGTAGAATCGCTCTAAGATGCGGCGATAGCCGTCGCGGGTCAGTCCATCGCCCGTTAGGTCGAGGACGGCTTCGATGGCGTCGTGTTCAGCCCGCGTTTCGGCCCGGAGCCGGGATAAAATTGGCGAGATGGGAGCGGATTGGGTCATCACGCAGTCCCCCGGGTGTACTGATCGGACGCAAGCGTGGCGATGGTTTGCAGCGTGGACTGTATGAACGCAGTCGTCACCAAAATACTCTCCTAAAAATGCAACCAAACACGTGAAGGGGTGAAAAGTTTTTTTCACGAATTCGCGTGACTTGCAGTTTATACCGAAAGTTTACCAAAAATAAAGTGTTGCGTCGCCAGCATCGCCCTATTTGCTTAACTATACAATCGTAGCCAAGTGTCTCAACGCCTAACCCGAGAGCTTAACAAACTGGTCAGGGTCCGCCGGGATAAACCGGCTTAGAATAGGGTATGAAAGTGTCCTACGAAGAAAGTTTAGCCAACGGCTTCGGCCTCAAGCAGAGGTGCGATGAAGGTAACGACATCGTGCTGAGCGTCTGCCGCGAGGGAAGCACAGGCCAGCTATTGAGCGCCGCCCTATCTCCCAGAACTTGGCCTCGTTTCCGCGTGCCGACCTTGTCCTGACAAGGGGAAGGCAACATCGCTTCGTTCGTTGACCGGCGAGAACAAAGTGGACACGGCGAAGTCTGTGAATCTGGCATGTGTGGAAATTCTAAGCGCGAGAACCGGTAGATCCCATCAGTTCCTCGTACAGAGCTTTCGGGCTAACTGCAGGGACGGTCAGAGAACCTCACCGAGGGAAAGTCTGGCATGAACGCTGGTGGGAAGTCAGATGAGTTCGTAGTACCGTCAACATCGGCGAACAATGATGCTACTGAAGCGTTAGAGGCGTCGATCGAGGGAAGGAATGTATGCCAACTTGGAACGCCCACGCTGTGGCCGAGATCACGGGCTCATTCGGCACCGGCCGATACGCTTACACAACCAAGACGGTCGAGGAATGTGTCATTGCCCACCGCGTTCTCTATAGTTATGGGTCTTCAATAGACTTTGGCCAGTTACTGAATTTCGCGGTCAAAAGGAACAGCTTTTGCTTCTCGGCAATAAGGCTACGCGTACGCACGATTACCTTGCCGTCATATGGCGGAAAACGCCCGTAGTATCTGAACACAAAGTCACAAACGTACCTTAGGAGTCCGACTAAATGTTTTACCATTACCAAACGTTGATAAATCCAATTGTCGATGATGAACCAGATCCGTCTGCTGCAAATGCCCTACAAGAAGGTCTAGGCGGGCAGTTTGGTGAGATGCGAACAATGATGCAGTATCTTTTTCAGAGCTTCAATTTCCGCGGCGACGGAAAGCCCTATATGGACTTAATCCAGGGCATTGCGATCGAGGAAATAAGTCATGTGGAATTAATTTCAAAAACGATATCGAAGCTTCTTGATGGAGCTCCAGAATACCAAGGCAAGAGGTTTGATACTCCCGGTAAGGGCGGTGAAGCTACGATGGCTATGGCTAAAGAACAGCAGAATCCACATCACTTTATCGTGGGCGCTCAAGGTTCAATGCCCGTTGATGCTGCAGGTAATCCATGGAGCGGCAGCTATGTTCATTGCAACGGAAATTTAGTTCTGGACCTTTTAGACAATCTGGTCTTGGAATCGACCGGTCGGCTTCAGAAGTGTCGAATATATCAGATGTCTGAGAATAAAACCCTTAGGGCGACGGTTGCATTTCTGATTGCCAGAGACGAGGCGCATGAAATGGCATTCGCCAAAGCTCTTGAAACCCTGGGTGTTGAGTGGAATAAGCTTTTGCCAATACCAAAATTCAATGCGTTAGAATATCCGGAGGTTGAAAAACTAATTAAGGCCGGAATAAATCGAGAGCAGTATCACTTCCGTCTAGATGATTCTCAAATGGATAAAATCTTCAGCGGCCCGGCCCCGGCGAACGATGGCACGATTCTAAGGACTTTAGCAGAGCCTGTAGCGAAATATCCGGTCCCCATCGCCCCGGAGCGACCAGAGGAGTTTGCACCTGGACTTGACCCTGAGTTAGCCGAATTGGCTGATGCATTGGTCGAAGCCAAGAAAAAAGTATCGAAGAAAAGCTAAGCTCGTAACTCTACCGCTGCTCGACCATTCCGAACAATCCGGTGATACTATCAAGTCGGAACGTTGAGTAGAAAAGGGGACAGGGGTAATATTGATGTTCGCGATCGGCATTTGATCACCTCACAGAAGTTTTGAACCCATTTATCTTGTCCGCCCGGAAATGAGTTACCAATCCAAGCTACCGAATAGTTCGGTTTGTCTTGTCCGAGTACATCAAGGCTTGCCATGACAACAACAAGCAATGCCGGAAACAGAACGGCAGCCGCCAAAAACCGAACGATTGCAAAACTTCGAAGCATCAGATTGCATTCCTCCCTAACCACCTGCTCGTTCGATAGATCATTTTTGTTGGCCAGGGGCTGGATAGTTTTTGTCTGCGTCATCGAGTACCAACACCCAGTCGAGCAACTCTCCGGGGTTGGGTGGCAGGAACTCTTTCTCGCCCGTATTTGAAAACTCGCCGAGTGCTGTTGCGACTCCGTCGCGAGGATTGAACCACCAAGCTTTCACTTTCGGTCCTTTTAATGAGTTCATCTTGACCTTGAACGAGCGACCGATGGGAGCGTAAACCATCGCAAAAGATCCCTCCGTATCGCGAGTTGCCACGAACTGATAGCGTCCAGCCCCAGGAACACTGGTAGGAATACTATCGGTGACAATGATCTCTTGATCCGGAATTCGAGTGAAAAACGGTCTTGATTCCATGAGCGATTTTCCATGCTTCATCTGCAACGCCCCGTTCTGAAGGATTGCTTCCGACCACGGCATCAGCGGGTTATTGATTCCTGCTTGTTCCTTCTTCCACATTTGCCAGACAGAGTGGTGGCCATACGTATGACCGAACGCTCCTGTAAAGAGGTTCCAATAGAGTGGACGACGCACATCGCTGGCGATCGAATGGCCAAATTTCTTTGCATCAAAAGCGACTGGGTGATCTTCGTAGATCGGCTC
>JANNNN010000540.1:0-3180 GCA_031398555.1 Planctomycetia bacterium
CCCATTTGGCCTATGATAAAGGACGTTAAGAGTTCGCCAACGAATTCTTGCCCCTTGCTCCCTAACAATCCTTCGGCGAACTTCAGAAGATCCTTCATTTTTCGGTTTATACTCCGGGGGAGGGCGAATTCTGCAGTGAGAACCTTTGTGGGCGCGGCTGCAAATGTACTTGCATAACTGTCGAGTCCCTTCATCTGACCTATCATTTGGTTTATTTCGTCCTGATCAAAATCCAGAAAATTCGCCCAATCAAGCGCTTGATCGTACAAATCGATCGCCTTATCGAGATAGCGAAACGCCTTTTGATACAGTCTAACAAATTTGTTGAGCGAGTTTGCCGAACGAAGTACGTTCATGCTCGCACCGAACTGCGAACCTCTCTGTGACATTTGCGTGGAGATGGAAGTCATCATGCCTGAAAGCGTAAATTCAAGACCACTTGGATCGGTTCCGGAGATCGGATTACCATGCACGTATCCGTACTTGTTCCAACTTAAGGGGTTTGAAGCATCTCCAGCAAACGGATCTAGCCTTCCAAACCGGCCAACATTCGCTTGATACCAACGCGCCCGTAAATACTGCTGGCCAATCCGTGAGTCAAACGACTCACCCGAGTAAAGCAGATTTGTTAATGCTTGAGCTTCCATGCCGTTCGCGCCGACCGTCCCAACCGCTTGAGCAATGCTGTTGTGAATCGCGAGCAGTTCACCGTAGGCGGCGTAAATAAAAGCTTGAGACAACGCGCCGACTGCATCGAAGAGCACGCGGACGGAACCGTGAGCATCGTGGCCGAACGTTAGGCTAGAGGCTGGAGACGGGAGGCCTGAGGAATCATACGTTACGGTCATCTGCGTGATCTCGTCGGTTCCGAACGTGTAAGAGATGCGTTTCGTCGGTTGACCGGCGGCATTCTTGGTGGTCTCGACGATCGTCTGCGCGTAACCCGTGAAATTACTGTGGTCGATTAGATACTCGGTCGTCGATGTTTGGTCAGTCGCGGAAAATGCATTATCGCCGTTTGTGTCTGTGAACTCGGTCGCTGAGATTCGAATGCTACACGGAATCTCATGACGAAGTCGCTAATGGTAAGGCACGCATCCCGAGCGAAGTCGACGCGGAGGACACGGATGCGTGGCACACGCAAAAGCGAGCAACACTCGGGCTCGCTTTAGTCCTGACCACTCCGGGAATACCGATGTTGTTCCAAGGGCAAGAGTTTCTTGAAGACGGGTGGTTCCAAGACCAGGAAGAACTCGACTGGGAAAAAGCCGACTACCACGCTGGCATTACTAAACTCACTGCCAAGCTGATACGCCTGCGTCTAAATCAGGACGGTCATACTAAAGGACTTACCGGACAGCAAGTCGATGTTCATCACGTCAACCAAGAAGGAAAAGTCGTGGCTTACCGGCGCAGTTTCGACGGCGGCAGGGCTGACGATTGCATCATTATCGCCAACTTCGCCAACCAGCACTACGGCGAATACGAGTTCGGCCTTCCCGCCAGCGGGACTTGGCGACGTCGCTTCAGCAGTGACAGCAGACAGTGGAGCGATGACTTCGGCGGCAACGCCTCAGGTGATATCGAAGCGGTCGAACGACCTTACGATGGCCAGCCACATCGCGGCAAAATCGAACTGCCACCGTACACGGTTCTGATCTATTCCCAAGACGCTTCCTAACGAGGAACTTTGACTCTGCCCCGGGAATGAGAATCAGCTGCGGTTGCGATCAGCGAGAAGTGTCATATTAAAATGGATTTAATCCGCCAGTGAAGCCTTGGGGCGTCGCTGACGAAACGGGTTGAGTTGGTTCGGGTAGATTTTCGTAGACTTGCGTGACTGAGCTTGTCCGGGAAGTTGGCTTGTAATTGTTGTCAACTTGCGTAGCCCGAGCATTGTGTCACGATCAACGTGCCTATAAATCTCACGAAACGACTCTTCCTGCTCATATTGCAAATGCGGCAACCACCCCTTGGATGAGTGTAATGATATTCTAAATCCATCGGCTTCCGACAATGGTTCGAAAACGAGTCTTCCATCGCGATGGAGAAATTTTCCATGACGATGCGCGAGCGAAGACACGACATCGAATGCAGACAGCGATGCGCCAAGCGTTCCGATCTCAAAGTTATGAAACTGGCAGTCATTGGGTATGAGTTTCTGCATCGGCCAGGGCGACGTGTAGTATCCATGCTCCGCCTGATCGGGTGCAACGAACGCGTGCCCCGTCGAGATTACCAAACGCTCCACGATGATACTCTCATCGTTATTAAACCTAATCTCTACGCATTCATTTGGTCGATGATCGATCACGTCAGTCACTAAGCAGCCAGAGTATTCGTGCAAGGTAAGGCCGCAGGAGCGTAGTGCGTCTGCAATGGAGTTGCACTGAGCGTGAAAGTAGTCGCCAAGTGTAGTGCGGCGGTACGTCTCATCTTCATCGATGTCGGATCGCTCGATTTCTTGCGACGCCAGTTCCTCGTCGCTCAGAGAGTGCAGCCAATCGACCAATGACTGATTTAGTAGCGGAATCTCCGCTGAAGATATGTTGCATAGGTTGTGTTTATCGGTCGTGTTGCGATCGTAGGGCATGCCAATGCCGAGCGCGGCCCGTTTGTCGAAAAGATAGAGGTCTGTCAGTGACGGTCGAAACCGATCGATGTTGATGAGTAGGTGTTTTAGCAAATAGATGGCGGAGGGACCAACACCGATGATTGCTAGACGACCGAGTTTACTCATGAGGCGAAACCTTCCTAAGGTACGGTGTTTGCTTAATTGGGATTATTTACAACTCCACGCGTACGCGAGGGGCGGGAACCAAAATCCCTCGCTTATGCGACGGGTTATGGAAACAGTCTGCACCTCAACTGTTTCTCGCAATGGCGGTGCTTTCGAAGCTATCAAAACGCGGAACAGTTCAGCCGATGGCAAATTGTGGACCAAATGACCAGATTATTAGCGCGACTCTGGTTGTCGACATTGTAATTTCACCTGGGCACGATTATCGGGTCAAGAAAGGTGCTCTGGCGATGCAGCATGGTGAACAGACCGTGAAGCGAGCGGAGTTGGTCGCGGGCCGTGGTATTCGAGGTGATCGTTACTTTGGCAGACGGATGAACCATAACGGTCAAGTGACATTTATCACGCTGGAAGCAATTGACGAGATTCGGTTCGAGTTC
>JANNNN010000705.1:0-4460 GCA_031398555.1 Planctomycetia bacterium
AGTCTTATCAGCCGGAAGGCGTTAGCCTCCGGTTACGTCTCCAACCGGAGGCTAACGCCTTCCGGCTGATAAGTCGCTTGAAAAATCGCGTTTTCCCGAGGTTTTTAAGCGGGACGCTCTCTAACGGCTTCCGGCTGATCAGTCACCTATAAATTGCAGTACAAACTGGGATGATGGGATAGTTGGATGGATGACTGATACAGCAGTGTCGATCAGATTTAACGAAGTTCAACATTTGAGTTTATGGGGCTACTGGCATGCAAAACGCCAAAGAGTATCCTACTAAATACGTGAAAAAGCCGTTAACGCCTCGATTCGCTGGAATCTTGGAGCAGCTTGCATCTATTTTGGGCTTTGATCGTTAACCCTACCCGGTGTTTTTATCAAACACTCGATCGTTTCTCAACCATTAAGGATCGTAAACCGTGACGCTTTCGCTCTCGACGTATTTTCGAGTCCCCTGCCATTGGCTGTCCGCCCTGTTTCTGGTTGTAACAGTTGCTTTTGTTGGATGCAGTGAGAAAAAGGAGGATTCGACGGTAGGTAACGTCACCAGTGCAAAGCGTCGGATTGTGTTTGTTGTGAACACGGACGACCCGTTCTGGGATGCCTGCCGCGAAGGTCTCAAAGAAGGCGAACGCCATTTCAAGCTCGCCGATTCTGGACTAACGGCTTCCATGGAGGTTCCTGATGGTTCGATTAAGGGTCAAATAGACCGGCTTCGTCAGCTTGCTAGTCAATCTGATTTGGCTGGCATCGCTCTTTCCGCGATTTCTGCTGATAACCCTTCTATCGCTGAAGAGCTTGAGAATTTTCAAAAAAAGGGGGTGCATGTTATCACGGTTGATGGCGATTTGTTGCGAACCAAGTACCGTGCGAACCGCAAATACTACATTGGAACCGACAATGAAACGGCCGGAGAAATCCTTGGCAAAGCGGCTGCTGGAATTCTTGCTAGTCGAAGCAAAAGTAGTGGCGGTTACGCACAGTTTGCTGGCTACACAGACAACGACAACGCTCGAAGTCGCATGGATGGTTTCAAACGAGGAGTCGGATCGGCGTTCACTGAAAAAGATCGTATAAGCGATGAGACTGACCGGACGCGCGCCCAAGAAAACGTTCGAAATGCATTGTCCAATCATCCAGATCTTGTCGCGTTGGTCGGGATTTGGGCCTACAACGCACCAGCAATTGCACGCACCGTTGAATCCGCTGGAGTAAAGAAGAATATGACTGTCGTGACTTTCGATGCCCAAGAAGCAGCCATTCAGGAAATGGAAAAAGGAAACATTGATGCGATGCTCGTCCAGAATCCGTTCGACATGGGCTTTCAGGCTGTTCGCTTGCTGTCGGCAATGGTCTTGAAGAATGACTCAGTTGAAAAAGAGATGTTTCCCAACACGGGGGCCGAAGCCGATATTTACACCACCGGTCTTCGACTCGTTGTGCCCAACACCGGCTCGCCGCTCAAGGCAGAAGACTTTGACGCCAAGGTGGTCGAATTCATGAAACTCGATGATTTTAAAAAGTGGCTTGCCCAGTACAACTTGAAGAGTTCATGATGAATCAGCGCGCAGGCCTTCTTGCAAAGCTTGGTATCCGTCCTAACGAGATTGCACTTTTATTCGCCATCTTGGCAATCATTGGTATCACGCTGGGCGCGGATTCGAATCGATCGTATTGGTTTCAATGGGAAACCAATAGCATCGAGATTGGCAGACAAACTGCTTTGCTCGGAATCTTTGCACTCGGTGCGATGATGGTCATCGTTTCCGGCGGGATCGATTTGTCGTCCGGTTCGATGATCGCTTTTTCGGGGACCGTGATCGCTTGCAGCATGATTTACCTACAACATGGGCCACTTGGAAACTACCTGTTTCCAGTTGTGGTTGACACTGCAGGCAAGTCGATTCCAACCGATATGGCGCATGCTGGCCTCGTCGTGCAATCGCTAGTAGGCATCGTCAGCATTGCGATGGGCTTAACCTCGGGTTTCTTCGTTGGGACGCTGCATGCGTGGTTGATTACCAGTATTCGGCTTCCCCCGTTTGTAGCCACGCTTTCCACGCTGGTTGGCTTGCGTTCGATGGCCCGAATTCTCTGCGAGTACACAACTTCGACTTATCAAAACAGTAAAAAAGCGCAAGTCAACATTGATCATCCGTTTTTCACATGGCTGCGTGATTCTAAGCATGTTTACCTTTGGGTAGCGGTTTTTTTCGTGTTGGCCACTTTGACTTGGGTGATTCTCAGTCGGACCGTTCTAGGTCGTCATATCTATGCCTTAGGTGGCAATGAGCAGGCTGCCAAGCTGAGCGGCATTCGCACCGACCGCTTGAAATGGTTCGCTTATGTTTTTGGGGCAATGACCGCGAGTTTGGCGAGCGTATTTTACCTGGCAAACGAAGGGGTCTGTGCTCCTGTAAATCAAGGTCGCGGACATGAATTGAACGCAATCGCCGCTGCCGTGGTTGGCGGATGCAGTCTCCAAGGCGGTATCGGAACGGTGACCGGGACGCTGCTTGGTGCTTTGTTTCTCAGAATCGTTATCGACTCTGTTTCAAAGATCATCAAATCCGGTGCGGATATTTGGGAAGGCTTGATTGTTGGAATTGTCGTGGTGCTAGCCGTCACATTCAGCCAACTTCAACAACTGCGAGGGTCAGGGAGGCGCTTGTTCCCGGGCGCGCTAGGAGTTTTTGCCATGATCACGCTCGCGCTCTTTGCCGGCTTGATCGCCATGAGTACGTGGGGCGAAAAGCAGGCAGCCATGACCATGATTAGTGTGCTGATCTCGCTATTCGTTTACGGTTTTACCGAGAAGCGAAAAGCTCGTGGCTGACCCTATTGTTTCACTGCGAAAGATTGGCAAGTCGTTCCCGGGTGTGCGAGCTCTGTCGGATGTTTCGTTCGATGTCGCCAACGGCGAACTGCACGCTATTTGTGGAGAGAATGGAGCGGGAAAGAGCACGCTCATGAAGATACTCTCCGGTGTCCTCTGCGACTACGACGGGGAACTCCAGGTATCCGGTCAGACGGTCCATTTTCAATCGACACGCGACGCCGAAGCGGCGAGCATAAGTATCATTCACCAAGAACTCAATCTCGTCGAGCAATTGTCGGTTGCTGCGAATATTTTCCTGGGGCGTGAACTCAGAAATTCGCTCGGGCTGCGTTCCGATGGCGCTATGGAACGTGCCGCGAAGAAAATTTTAGTGGAGCTTGAAACCGATATCGATCCACGCGCCCTGGCAGGCAGCTTACGCGTCGGTGACCAGCAACTGGTTGAGATCGCGAAAGCGCTAAGTTTGAACAGTCAGATTCTAATCATGGACGAACCCACGAGTGCCCTAACGGAAAGCGAAGTCGCTCGACTGTATCGCGTCATCGTCAAACTTCGAGAGCGAGGAGCAACCATCCTCTACATTTCACATAAAATGGACGAGGTTTTTCAGCTTTCGAATCGAATCACGGTATTGAGGGACGGTCACTTCATTCGTACAGTCGAGACTGCGGATACCAACGCAAATGAAATTACGAAATGGATGGTCGGACGTGAGATAGAATCGTTGGACTTGGGTGGCCGTTCGGCCCCCGGCGAAGTGCTACTGGAGGTTAAGTCTCTTTCGATGGCGTGGCCGGGACACGCCCGCGGATATCGACTAAAAGATGTGAGTTTCAATTTACGTCGCGGAGAGGTTTTAGGAATTGCGGGACTGATGGGAGCTGGTCGAACTGAGCTGATGGAATGTTTGTTCGGAGCGTCAGATCAGACCGTGCAGGGAACGATGTTGCTTGACGGTAAACCGTACTCGCCCAATCACCCTAAAGAAGCGTGCAATGCAGGGGTCGGACTGGTTACCGAAGATCGCAAACGATTAGGGATCTTTCCGGCGATGAACGTAAAGCAGAATATTTCCATCTGCTCATTAGAGAGTGCTCTGCTGGCTGGCTTGCTGAGTAGAAAGTTAGAGCAGGAAGCGAGCTTGGGCATGATTGGCAGTCTTCAAGTAAAAACGGCCAGTCTGGATGTGGCGATCACTAGTCTCAGTGGCGGCAATCAACAGAAGTGCATTGTTGGACGATGGCTTCTGACCCAGCCAAAAATCCTGCTGCTAGATGATCCGACGCGCGGTGTGGACGTTGGAGCGAAGTCGGAACTGTATCGCTTGATCAACAAACTATGTCAGGATGGGTTGGGCGTGATTGTTACTTCGAGCGAGCTGCCCGAATTGCTAACGTTGAGCGATCGGATCTTGGTTTTGAGCGAGGGCCGTTTAACCGCTGAGTTTAGCCGCGAGGATGCGACGCAAGAGAAAATCATGCGAGCGGCAACTCAGTAGGGCTTGTTGCTTTTTTCAGTGCCACGAGAAATTCGGTTCCGATAGTAACCCGAAGCGCCAGCGAGGGGCGCGGGATTCCTCGCTCACGCTTCGGGTTACTATAAAATCAACAAGCCC
>JANNNN010000724.1:0-1182 GCA_031398555.1 Planctomycetia bacterium
CGCCGCTACGGAATTGTACAGCCTACTTCCAGACCATCCAAAATCAAGCAACCAACAATCTCAAAAGCACCAGCCACCAAACTAGCAACCAACCATTCAGCCAAACCGCAAAAGTGGCTCAGTTTCTAATCGGAAATGACAGGAGATGAAATTCGCTTATGTTTCGCCAGTCCCCGCGGGACTTGAGAGTGAATACAAATGGGTGTACGCACAGGACACTTCGGTTAAGTCTACGTTTTCGGTGTTGCTCCTAAAGGATGGTACAACGAAAATTTACCCAGGGTATGTCCAGCCTGAAACAGTTGTCGCTGAACTGCGAGGCTGGGTGTGGCGTCGCGCCTATCTGATGCTTTCGATTGCTTCTTCGGCTATACTGGTGTGCCGGCTGATTTTCCGCATTCGTCGTGGGCCAAGAATTACGCGATAACAAAGCGGTGAACGGTAGCCGCCGATGACGCAGGTTTTCAAGTCATAGTTTTTTAGCGGCGGACCCGTTATCGCTTCCAGTTACTCGCGATATTCATGATGGTCGAATCAAGCGTAAGTTTTAAACTTGCTGACTCAAATCGCTTCGGCATGCTCCAGCGAGTTTTTGATGCACTCCGGGATGCCAAGAACGATGACGCAATCGACGCTGACGACAAATCGTGGCGATCGTATTTCGACGACGATGCTCTATCGCACTTTTGGAACCCAACTCCGGGCGAACTTGCCGACTGGACTCGGCGTTGGCAGGCAACTCCTGTAGAAAAGCGTTTCACAGATCCAACATTGCAGACGCCATGGGATTTTGAATCGATGATTGAGGCGTTCCAAAATGGAGAGTACAATCTTTTGCGAGTGCTTCGCACGTCGGAAAATACTGGGGCGGTACAATTCGAAGCCCTCGCGTTTCCATACGGCGGAACGGCTTGCTTGCATGCTTTGATTGAGAGCTTTGGCGGAACCGTCACCGGGGAAATCGACACATAACAAAATCGCGATAACAATCACGTGCACCGAAGTCGCGGGCAGTGCTTTATGGCAATGGAACGTCTATCGCCGCGACTCGGTGACGTGTGCCGTTCCTGGTTCAAGACCAATAATACTTTACACGCCAACTATTTGTGCATGATCGACCAGGGCCGAAGGCCCGGCACATCCTTTGCCGGGGCCGATGCGGCCCCGGTGACGGTTGACATG
>JANNNN010000742.1:0-10983 GCA_031398555.1 Planctomycetia bacterium
AATACGAGCCCTGGAACTGGATCCGCTCGATATTGCTGAGCACAGAGCCGTCCGGCAGCGTGACGGGTCCGGCCAGATTGTCCGACACGGAAGTCACCCAGGCTGGTACTAGCCCAACAGACGTGACGCGATTAGCAACCATATTAGTTTCAAGTTCCTTGAGTTTTCGCAACCCGCGCGCCGGCAAAGGAAGAGGCTCCAAAAACCACCAAAACCAACATTGCAAGCCACAGGCTGATTATTGGCAAACCGACAAGGGGAAAGAGTTCAGTGTTATGGTGTGGAGCAACTAAGGCAAAAGCTGTAAACACTGACGCAAGCACGGGAGTGAGCATTCCTGTGAGGAACCCCGATAACACCGATGCGACAGATTTTTGCCGAGCCTCAATTTGGCCGCTAAGAAAAATGTAAAAGCCAATCGGAAAGAGCAGAATTGCGCTTGCGACGGCCAAGACCACGACGTCGGCTGCGAGCGGCCGGATTTCCTCGCCAATAAAATTCAACCAAGGTCCTTTGTCGACAGCTTGCCGAAGTAGCATGCCGCATACACCAGCCAGAAACCCGCTAACAATCCCTACTAACAGCGTTGCAATTGCAAATCCATAGCGTTTCGAACCAGATAGGAGTGTCGCCGAAAGCCCGACGCTTCCCATAAAAATCCCCGCCCAAGAAAACTGGAACAAGAGGTTTTTCCAGTATGCGACGCTATCAGCCGCATCGCGCTTGGCCTTCATCTCTGGCGAACTATTGGGATCGACCGATTTAAGGTCAGAAGGGATTTCGAAAACTATCGGAGGATTCGCGAAACCAATCCATGCACCGCCACCGGCGAGAAGCAAGCACAAAAGCCATTTGGTGGCACTCAATAAAACGGTCTGCGGCTGTGAAGGGATTGATTCAGATTCAAAAGGGGGTTGAATAGACAACTGATTGCTCCAGAATAATTCGTCGGGGTGAAGACTAGCCTCCCAATTCTAACGACTTGTCTCTCAATTGCGATGGAGAGTGCATTCCCCGGCCCGCTGGCCCGGGCTGGATGAACGGCTGGCCCCTTGGGCCGCTCTGGCCGCTCTGGCCCAAAGGGCCAGCGACACCGCAACACCTCTGACGCATTACTTCCGGCCCAAAGGGCCAGCAATTCTCCCAGCCAGGGTCGAAGGCCCTGGGAAATCGGTTCAAAAAATTGCCTCAGGCCCAACGGGCCGACCCTCGCCGCCGCGCGGGAGGGGATTGCCTATCTAAGTCAAAATGCCTTGGACTATCTCACCGTGAACGTCGGTCAGGCGGAAATCCCGACCTGCGTAACGGTAAGTCAAACGCGTATGATCGAGCCCCATTTGATGCAAGATAGTGGCGTGAAGATCATGGAAGTGGACCTTGTCCTTGATCGCATAATACCCATACTCGTCCGTTTCGCCGTACTTAATGCCGGGCTTGAAGCCGCCGCCGCAGAACCACTGAGTCATCGCGTGGGGGTTATGATCGCGTCCATCACGGCCGCCTTGGCTAACTGGAGTACGACCGAATTCCCCGCCCCACCATACGATCGTGTCTTCGAGCAAACCGCGCTGCCCGAGATCGGTCAGCAGTGCAGCAATCGGCTGGTCAACTTCTTTTGCGTTCTGCGCATGACCTTTCAGCAAATCACCGTGCTGGTCCCACTTGTAGCTGTGCGAGATCTGAACGAAACGCACTCCGCTCTCCGCATAGCGCCTTGCCATCAAGCATTGAATGGCAAAGTTCTTCGTTTCAGGCTTGTTGACTCCGTACATGTTGAGCGTCTCTTCGGATTCGCCGTTGATGTCTTGAATCTCAGGCGCTTCGTTCTGCATTCGAAACGCTAACTCGAACGACTCAATGCGGCTTTCCATTTCTTGATCGTGCCCAGTCTCTATCATTCGCTGTTGATTCAATTGCGTCAGCAGATCGAGTTCGCGGCGCTGGACATCTTCGGTGGAACGTCGGCTGATGAACGGAATCTTTGCTTTTTCGGATTCTAGGCCAGCGTAACCGATGCGGGTTCCTTGATACGCGGCTGGTAAAAATGCCGACCCCCAGTTGTTCGCGCCGCCATGGGAAAGCGATGGGCAGATGGTGATAAAGCCAGGCAGGTCTTGATTTTCAGTTCCCAAGCCATAAGTTAACCAACTACCGATGCTAGGCCGAATAAACGTATCGCTGCCAGTGCTCAATTCGAGCAGTGCCGCCCCGTGTCGAGAATTGGAACCGTGTACTGAGTTGACGAAGCAGATGTCGTCGACATGTTTGCCGATTTCAGGAAACAGATCGCTGACGTAATAACCGCTTTCTCCATAGGGACGAAATTTCCAGGGTGATTTGAGCAAGTTGCCGGTTTCACCTGAAACGACCCGCGGCTTGTCGAACGGGACTGGTTTGCCATCGTCTTTTTCAAGTTGTGGCTTGTAGTCAAATGTATCAACCTGCGAGGGACCACCGTGCATGAACAGAAAAATGATTCGCTTGGCTTTGGGGGCATAATGGGGTGGCCGAACCGCAAGTGGGCTCGAACGCGGGCCAGCCGGTTCGGCCGCTGCCGATTGCTGTGCGAGAAGCCCTGCCAGTGCGAGACTGCCGAACCCAACACCACTTTGAAACAGCATGTCACGACGACTTAGCGGTTGCTGATGCGCGGAGTGCCAATGCTTTTGAAATCCGTTCATAACACACTACTCGATGTAACTGAATTCGTTAGAAGATATCAGGACACGACACAAGCTTTGCCAAACAGTTGTGGCGGTGCTTTCAGCGCTCATGCCCGAATTGTGAATGAAGTTTGACGCGGCGGCAATTTCGACAGTTGTCGGCTGCCGCTTCAAAATTTGGCTGTACACTGCACTGATCCGCTGAGCATCGATGAGCGGTGATTTGAGCAATTGTTCGGCGATTGCCAATGATTGTTCATGCACCAAATCACTGTTCATCATGAATAAGGCTTGCGGAGCGACAGTCGACGTCTGTCGTTCACCGCTCAACATTGAGGGATCAGGGAAATCGAGCGTTTGCAAAACATCAAATACTCCGCTGCGAATGACTGGCAAGTAAACGCTGCGGCGTGCGTTGTTGTAATTCAATGTACCGGCCCCGCCTGTTGAATTGACATAAGCGTGGTTCGCGACGTTCATCAAGGTGCCATACATTGTTTGATCTAAACCGGTTCCCACCGCGACAATTGAATCGCGAGTCTCTTCGCCAGTCAGTCGACGACGTCGAAAACGCCAAAGTAATTCGTTCTCGGGGTCGGCTTCGTAACCAGTCTCTTGAAATTGCGTGCTCATCTGATAGGTCTGCGAAAGCATGATGGTGCGATGAAGATGCTTTAGCGACCAATCGTTTTCAACCAGTTCGCAGGCCAGCCAATCGAGCAACTCAGGATGGGTAGGCTTCTGTCCAAGCATGCCAAAGTTATCAACGCTTGGAACAATGCCACGCCCAAAGTGCCAATGCCAAACTCGATTCGCAATCACGCGGCTGGTCAGCGGGTGATCCGGGCGAGTCATCCATTCGGCGAACTCCAACCGGCCGCTGCTCGAGGGAATGATTGTGGGTTGGTCGTTGCCGGTGAGCACTTGCGGGAATCGTCGACTTACCAACTTGCCCAATACAACATGGCTGCCGCGGAGATGAATTCGCAAGTCTTCGGGTTTCGACTCGGTGACGCCCATCGCCATCGGAAACTGCGGACGGCTCTTTTCAACTTCGGCAAGTTTCGTAGTCAGTTCGTCTGCCGTCGATTTTTCATCCGCAGAGTAATAGCGTTCGAAATCACTCTTAGGTCCAGCCAGCGGAGAGTTTCCTCCGAGCACGTCATCGCGCAGCGTTTTAAGCTCGGCGTTGCCCGTCGTTTCAGTTGCGACAATCTTGTCGATCGCGTTTTGGTAGGCGCGGGCAACTTGCTTCAATGTTGTCGGTTTCTCTGCGAGCAGTGCGTCACGCAAGTCAGCATGCGTAACGTTTTTCAGCGGCGTATCGGTGTCCAGCTGCGCAAGCAACTGGGCCGATTCAGTTTCAAAGTCTGCTTCGATCGCACTAAACCGAGACCACAACGAGAAGAACGGAGCGACGCTCGATTCCCCTTCTGACTTTTGTCGCAAGTAAGCTTGCCACAACGAAAGAACTGGGTAGCTGATTCCTAAATCGATGCCAGAGCGAGATAGAGCGATCGGTTCCATACCATAGGGCCAAGCCCCACTGGTTTGGTAAACGATTGCGAACTTGTCGATGTGGGGAAAGACTCGTTTAGATTCGAACTTCAAAACGTGGCGACCTGGGCTAAGTTCAGTCGTCGTGCTTACGAACCACGCTTGTGATTCGGGCTGCCAAGATCCTGTAACTTCGCCCGCGGCCGTTCGCTGGATCTCTTTACCATCGATACTAATTCGAATTGGGCGACGTTCGGCCGCTGCATAACGCAGTTCAATCGCATAGCGTCCCGAATGCTCGACGTTGATATCGTATTCGGCGCTCGCACCACCTCGGCTGATGAGGACTCCAATGTCTTTTCCGTAGTTCTCAGTTTCGCGGATCACATCGCCGCGATGAAAACCTTCGGCTTCGATCAACGCGTATCCGCCGTTGACGGCGTAGGGCTCGGTGGTTTGATTGAGACCACGCATCAGCTGCTCGCTGAAACGGCGTGCGAAAGCGATCGCTTGAGAGGTCGCAAGTAACGCGCTACCAGTTGTTTGGCGAATCTCATCGGTAATTCGTTTTCGAGTGGCATCGTTTAGTTTTTTGATCGACTCTTTGGCTGCAGCGATCTCACCATCGACCGTTCGCACTTGCTCCAGTTCAATTTCGTTAGCGAGCGGTCGTTCGAACCAGCGGGCAACGACGTTGTGATTCTCCATTGTTTGCGTGCTTTTAAAAATTCCGGCCAGCGAGTAATAGTCAGCCGTTGGCAGTGGATCGAACTTGTGATCATGGCAGCGCGCGCATCCGATCGTCATTCCCATGAACGCTTGACAGAGTGTGCTCAGTTGCTCGTCGATAATGTCCATCTGCATTTTCACTGGATCATCTTCGGCCAACATCTTGGCTCCGATCGATAGAAAGCCGGTGGCGATGAATCGATCGAATGGATTGGAGCGAGCCGCAAACTTCTCATCCAGTGCCGGCAGCAAGTCACCGGCAATTTGTTCTTGCACGAAACGATCGTAGGGCTTGTCGCAATTCAGACTATCGACCACATAATCGCGGTATCGATAAGCATTGGCATAAGCGATATTCTCGTCGAGTCCATTTGAATCAGCGAAGCGAGCGACATCTAACCAATGTCGTCCCCACTTTTCTCCGTAGCGCGGCGAAGCGAGGAGTCGATCGAGTAAGTTGGCAAATGCACCAGGCGATGAATCTACAATAAACAGCTCAATTTCTTCATCGCTAGGCGGAAGCCCCGTGAGGTCATAAGTCGCTCGACGAATTAGATCCCGCTTGGAAGCGGTCGTGGACTGCATCAGGCCTTTGGCGTGCAGTGTTTCGTAGATGAAGCGGTCGATCGGTGCACGGACGTCGTTGACTGTTGCTGGCAACGCTGGTCGTCGTAGCGGTTGATAAGCCCAGAAACTTTTTTGCTCAGAAGTGAATGCAACCTGATCAGGCTCTGCGCCGGTCCCCGGCAAAGCTGCGGAGGGCTTTTTCTCACTGACCACCACAGGCCATGGTGCTCCCATCGCGACCCATTTTGTGAGTAATGCTAAGTCGCTAGTTGCGAGTTTATCCTTGGGCGGCATTTTCAAGAATTCATCGTGGTTGACCGCGCTGATCAGCAAACTCTCTTTGGGTTTGCCCGGGGAGACCGCTGTGCCGAGTTTTCCACCGCGTAGCAAGCCATCTTTCGATTCGAGGCTTAGACCGCTTTCTGCATTCGAGTCGCTATGACATTCGATGCAGCGTTGGTGAAGCAGCGGCCGAATCTTCGACTCGAAGAACTCGATGCCTTCCGGCGTTGTTGCATCGATTAATTTCGAGGGCTCGTCAGCAACAAGCGAGATGCACGACCCAACAAGCAGCGCGAGCAAACAGTAGTTTTGCAAATTACGATTCATCAGCAAAATTCTCTCAGGGCGGGACGGTGAGAGGCAGGCGGGGTGGGGCGGGTGTAGTATAGCCGAAAATCTGAAGTGAGGCGAATTGCGATTCCGTCAGCGGGGATTCGTTGCGTGAAATTCCAGACTCCCTTTCCTATCCCGATTGGCACCGCGCAGTTTTGGTAGAGCGAGAACGCCGACTTCGGGACGGCGAGGCTACGGTATCGAGTCTAGAGGAAGTAAAGCAACGGCTTGAAATCCTCTGATTCATTGACGATAATCGCCGTTTTAGATCAGCGGCAGAAGCCATCCAAGATCAAGTCTGCGCTGAACAATCGCCGAACCTAAAAACGAAAAAAGCCGACAAGGAAATGAATCCTTGTCGGCCAATTCGAATCCTCCGACCGCTGGCGGCGGAAAGCGGAGCCGCTGCGAGACTGGCGTAGATCGTGCGTGCTACTGCACATGCAACTTATGACCTAGGCCAACGCAAAAAATTGGTCCCTCTGCCGGAATGACGGCCGGAAGTTCTTTTTGCGGGTTCATCAAAACCCACATCTCAATCATAGGTGATGAGCAACTTACAGCAAGGTTAATCGGCGCTACTTCGTGCACTTCATCGCTGAATTTTGCAAAAAATTCGTAACTCCAATTACATTCGCTACGCTAATTCCGCCGATGCAAAATCCGTGCCGATTCACGTTTTCGGAATCGTATAGGTGGCGTTGCAAGAAACCCATAATTGTATTAGAGATACCCAAACTTTCGGAACTGGTATTCAGCCGAGAGTGCTGACCCAACAGCATTCCAGTGTGCGCGATCTGACTGGATGAATATATCCGTGGGACCTCGATGCCATCCGTGGGATGAAGCACTTCTAATCTCCCGCGGATGACATTGTGGTCCCACGGATGGAAAAAGAACTTTTCGAAAAAGTTCAATCTGATCCAACAGCAATTTTTCCTGGTCCCGAGCGTTGCAACTCCTTTTGCAAACAGCGGACGAGCGTATCGATATCGTGCGTCGAAATATAAAGATGACATGAGACGCGGATCAAATACCGGCCAGCAAATTGGACAATGGGGACTTCGATGTAATAGCGTTCCCACAATCTTTGTTGCAGAGTATCGAAACCACTGTAGGCGCTAGGCAACCACACAGCGACCATCCAACCAAACCACTCACGACCTTCAGGCGTCACCGGCTCTGCGCCCGGCAATTCACACAGTCGCCGACGGGCATAGCAAGCCAATTCATAATTGCGCGCGTCGAGTTTCTCGCGATCGAACTTGGCAAAGAATTCGATCGCATGAGGGACGGTCAAGTAAGCTGAATAGTCGCGAGTACCGGTCCAAAGCAACTCATCTGACCACTTCTCGGGCTTGGCTGGATTCAGTCGTCCCCAACTCAGTCGAACTGGTTTGAATTGACTATGCCAGCGGGGATCGACGTACACAAACCCGCTTCCAATCGGCGCACAAAGCCACTTGTGACAACTGGCTGTGTAAAAATCGCATTGCAGACTGTAGAGCTTGAAGGTCTCTTGCAACAATGCGTGCGGCCCATCGATGCAACTCGCAATACCGCGTTCGCGGAGTACTGGGCAAATCTCTTCGACGGGCAAAATGATAGCTGTCGGCGAAGTGATATGACTGAGAATGACCAAACGCGTCCGATCGCTGCATCCCGCAAGTATGGCGTCGGTGATCTGCTGGGGATCGCACAGCGGCAAGGGTAGTGTGACCGTGACCAGTTTCGCTCCAGTCGCTTCGCAACGACGATTCCAGATCCTGCGGACGGCTCCATATTCATGATCGTTCATCAGAACTTCGTCCCCTTCGGAAAGTGGAAACCAGCTAGCGATTTCATTCATACCAGCGGTAGCATTTTCGCAAAAGGCGATGTTCTCAGGTTGAGTCCCAAGCCAAACGGCGAGTTTAAAGCGGGCGTCGAACCATAGTGGCTCGAGCTTGCGCACCAAGAAGTCCATCGGTTCGCCTTCGCAGCTTTTGCGGAATTGCGACTGTTGATGTTGCAGGACCACCGGAACAGCGCCGAATGAACCGTGATTCAAGTAGACGACGTTCTTTCTAAATCGCCACAGGTCGAACACGGTTCGGACATAAATGAGATCTGCAGGACGCCCGATCGATTGACGCCATCGAGCCAATAAGAGCGCGAAAGTGGTAGACCATTTTGACCTCTGGAGGATTGCGTCTATAACGATGTTTATGAAAGTTTGAGGAAGCAATAGCGCGATCATGGCTGCGCTTTCACTGATCGCCGCAGGGCTAATCAAGGTCCAACTACTCGGCTGGTTGAGTAGCGTAAGGCGAACTCCGAAGACGAGATACAGGGAAATCATCGCGAGAAATCCACTGACGAAGATGACTGCAAGATTCGAGTTTTGGGCTCGAGTGTCTACGGCCCACTCACTTGCAATGAACGCGTAAAGGCAGATTACAAGTAGATATCCGCTGTTCGATACTACCAGTGCGGAGAAGACGAACGCCACCAACGACGTAACTGTCGTGATACGGAACAGGTCAGCCAATTCCAGTTGTTCGCCTAACCGACTACGTTCCAGCAATCGAACGGCAACGAAAACGGGGAGAGCGACAAAAACAGCTTGGACCACCAGGGATAGATAGTTCCCAAAAACATTTGGATTTGGATCAAGTAACGTGATTTTCAAGATTCCAACGGCCACAGCAATTGTAAAAGTGACTGCAGCCACTTCGACCATTGCCCCTTTCCGACGATCGATCGCGCTGCGCAGGATATAAAAAATCAGTGCAAGCACTACTCCGCTGGCAAAGTACTCTGCGACTGAGCTAAAACCAATTGACATAGTGCTTCCAAGGTGTGCTTATGCTGGTGTGTCCGCCAGATTGTAGAACATTCGCCCCCAATGTTCATTGGCCTTCGTCAATTCCCTAGCTCGGCGGGCTTGTAGGCTGGGAGACTTACGTCGATGATAGGCATGTGAGCATCGGTCTGTTCAATTCAGTAAGGATAAGCGGATGGGACTTGGGGCGGGGTTAAATCAAAGGGCTTTGTCGATCTTCCAGCAAGCGATTGCCGATGAATCTTCGCTGCGTATTAAGTCTTCCACTATAGATTGCGGAGCTACGTTGCTGGATTTTGGCGTCGACGCAGCCGGTGGACTTGAAGCTGGCGTGCGGCTGGCTTCGATTTGTATGGCAGGTCAAGCCGATATCGATATCGAGCCGGGCGATCGAGCTGTGTGGCCTGGTCCCTGGGTTCAAGTGTCCACAGAGCATCCGCTCGAAGCGTGCATGCTTTCACAGTACGCGGGATGGCCTGTGAAGCATGGCGATTTTTTTGCGATGGGGTCAGGTTCGATGCGAGTTCGCCGAGGGCGCGAACCGCTCCTCGAATCGCTGGGTGCAACGGATGCGAGTCTTATCGCTGTGGGAACGCTTGAATGCGACCAGCTGCCGAATTGTGACTTGGTGAAATCGATGGCTGCCGAATGTTCGGTTGCGCCTTCAGAGGTATGGCTGGCGGTCGCGCCGACGCGGAGCATCGCGGGCTGTGTTCAAGTGGTCGCGCGAAGCGTTGAGACGTCACTTCACAAATTGCATGAACTTGGGTTTCCACTCGATCAAGTGCACTCGGCGTATGGCATTGCTCCTTTACCACCGCCAACACCGAACTTTGCGAAAGGGATTGGGCGAACCAACGATGCAATACTCTATGGGGCTCATGTGACGTTATGGGTTTCAGGCGATGACGATCAGATCGCTTCCGCATGTGAGGATCTTCCAAGCAATGCATCAAAAGATTTTGGATCGCCATTTGCTGAGATTTTCAAGCGGTATGAGTATGATTTTTATAAAGTCGATCCAGGGTTGTTTAGTCCGGCGGAAGTGGTGATGATCAACCTGAAATCTGGCAAAAGTTGGCGATGTGGTGGGCTGCGACCGGATTTGATTGCGAAGTCTTTTGGTACCGAATTCATTTCGTCGTCTTCGCGGAAGATTGGTTTTAAGTGAGTCGCGATGGTACGTATTGGAGTTCTGGGATCGCGCGATAGTTGGTACACGAAGGACCTCACACGGGCCGCTGCATCGTTGGCTCGCAAAACCGCCTTACAATGGCTGAGTTTCTGTGAGTTAGAAGTTTCGCTTGGTAATAAAAACGTCTTAGGCGTTCAAACGAATTCGATCGGGCTGACAACAAATTCGCCTCCAGGAAATTCACTGGCACGAAATTCACCGGCAGGAAATGTCTCGTCACGCATTGAATGTTTGCAGGAGCTGGATGCAATTCTGGTTCGCACAATGCCGCTGGGGTCACTGGAACAAGTCATCTTTCGCATGGATTGCTTGCAGGCACTCAGTCAAGCTGGTTGCAAAGTGATCAATCCGCCGCGAAGTTTAGAAGTTGCCATCGACAAATGGCTAACTCAGCACCGACTTCACTTGGCGGGCGTTTCGACTCCACCAACCATCGCTTGCCAAACTCGCGATGCGGCACTGGCGGCTTTTGAGCAGCTTGGCGGCGACGTGTTGATCAAGCCACTGTTTGGTGGTGAAGGTCGCGGAATACTGCGAATTCAGGACGCTGACATGGCTTGGCGAGCCTGTGGGACGTTGCAGCAACTTGGCCAAGTCATGTACGTGCAACAGTTCATGGATCATGTCGGGTACGATATTCGTGTACTGTTTGTCGGATCAAAAATGTTCAGCATCAAACGCATCGCTTGCCACGGAGAGTGGCGAACCAATTTGTCGCAAGGCAGTCGAGCTGAGACGCACCAGTTGGACGACCTTCAACGCGAAGTGGCTCAGCGGTCAGCATCAGCGGTTGGCGGTAGTGTGCTTGGAGTTGACTTATTGCCGCTCCGTGATGGTAGGCTGATGGTTTTGGAAGTGAACGCGGTTCCAGGTTGGAAGGGTCTAGCGGCGAC
>JANNNN010000758.1:0-4405 GCA_031398555.1 Planctomycetia bacterium
GACGTTCTAAACTCCGATAACCCGCGGCTAGCGCCGTCGGCTCACTGCTCGGTTGCCATGCTAACCGGCGATTAGCGATTCCAATTGTTTCACATGTCGCTCGCGAAAGGGGACTGCGGACAAGGGAGTCGGAACTACGGGCACAAGTGTCTTTGCAATCGCGGCTAACAATTGGTTAATGCCTTGCCCCGTACTAGCACTTGTACCTACAGCGTCCGGCGGACATTCAATCCGATCACTCAAGTCGATCTTGTTCCAAACAGTCAGCGTACGCATACCATCGGTTGTCGCGCAAAGTTGCTCGTGCGTATCCGTCCAACCGACCGTTGCATCCACTACCAAGATGACCAGATCAGCTCCCGCAACCTGCTCTCGCGCTCGCCGAATTCCTTCGCTCTCAATCACATCAGAACTCTCCCGCAATCCTGCCGTGTCCGTCAACGCAACTGGCCAACCATCAATGGCCGTTAACGTCTCGATCCAATCACGCGTCGTCCCTGGCTGACTGTGAACAATCGCCCGAGCGTCGCCAACGATGGCGTTCATTAGGCTACTCTTCCCAGCATTCGGCGGTCCAGCCAAGACCACTTTCCAAGGCTCAACCAAATGCAATCCAAAATCGCTCCATCTCAATAGCTCTTTCACGTCGTCTCGCACGGCTGTCACTCCCTGACGCTCAATGCGATCTAGAATGCTCGCGAGAGTGTCACTCAGTGCACCGTTCAACTGATCAAGCAAGATGGCCGCGCTTCGATCCGTTTTCGCTTTCTGCAAATCGATGGTTGCCTCACGTCTGATTTCGCAATCAAGCTCCATTGGGAATTCTGCCGCTGGTACGCTTCTGCAACCTCCCATGACCAAATCCTCCAGTATCAACTGGGAAACAGCGCTGCCACCATGACAGTGAATCTCAATAGTTTGCCAATCCGTACAACAAACGACAACTTGCTCGGCCGCTTCATTGCCGTCTGCTGCATTCCACAAGCCGTAGCGGACTCGGCCGAGCGGAAATGGATCCTTCGAAAGTTTTTTGAGCATTACCAGACGAGCAACAACTTTGACCGCTGAAGGACCGTATACGGCAATAGTCGCAATCGCGGCGGGTATTGCAGGCGTCAGCCGAGCAACAACGGTGACCGCAACTACCGGATCATTCTCAGTGCTCATGAACCTTCCACCGAACGTCGCAGATTCAGTAAAAACTCGGCCTGCCGTAACATTTCATCTTCAAATTCCAATCGGATGACATGATTGCGTTTTAGTTCAGCGATAACCTGCTCATGCTCGCGAATAATTCCCTTTGCAACGCCGCTGACTTTACGATGGCTTAGAGTAGCGGTCAGTACGGCCATACAATAGATTGCTAGTGGCAAGACCGACAAGATAACGCTTGTCGCCATCAAACCAGCCGAAGGATGCGGAAAACTCTCTAGATGCGTCTCCGACCCGCCGAGTGCATGCAGCGAGGCGGCAAAATAGTCTCGATAAATGACGACGATCGGTCCAGCCATAAGCATCCAAAACAAGATCGTACCGGCGAGTGCCAACAACTGCACCCAAAGATTCGCTGTCGCGTTAGCCGCAATCGCCGAATCAAAAATCCGCTGCGAACGATTCTGCAATTCGTCGATGCCCGATAAACTCATGCCGCTTGAAGCCATGATTTCGATCCCCTTGGAGCGTTCATCGTGCGGTCTTAACTTCATCACTGCACGGTGAAACTGATCACACAATGGCTTGAGTCGCTCTTCTACCTGGCGTTGCGTACGTTGACGGATACCGTCTTGAATCTCGACATTGAAGTCGCGAGACTGACGCGCATTCTTGGCCCATGAAGCGAGCGCACCAAATAGACTCGGGATACTTCCAGCCAGAGCGAGCATCACACGGTCCCACGCGCCCTGTGTCAGATTTAATGTGGACATCACAGTCCGATAGGGAAACCACAGCAGTGAAGTGTCGCTCACCAGTCTAGCGCGCAAACGCATTCTTACACCTGTCTCGAGCACCGTGCTACTGCCAAGCAGTGATTCAAGCACCCGGTCAGGCAAGCTTTCGGTCTCATGATTCAAACGATCAACGGCTGCCGCCAATTGGGGCAATTCGGCACCAATTAACTTTGCCACATCAGTTCGCAGACGTTGCTGTGCAGATTGAAGTCGCGAGTCCCGCGCGCTCGATAGACTCAGTTCACTTAATTTCAGTTCACTCAGGCGATCAATCAGTTGACCTACAAAACTGGTCGACGAAAGCTCTTCATTTCCAGTGATCTCAAAATCTGGCACTAGCACTTCAGTAGCTAATAGCACACTCGGCGCACGCATTTGCAGTTGATCGCGAAGGGCTCGCAGATCGCTTCGCAACTGGCCGGCCGCCACAGTGCCTTCTTGAGTCTCCTCAGGTTCAACGGAACTAATCACTGGAATGCACACAGCGCCGTCGATTCTAGACGCAATCAACAGATTCGAAGCAGCCCGCAACTGGTCGCGCGCAATCACCAACAATTTGATCGGCGCCAACGACAGAGCATCGGAGGCGATCTCGGCAGCACGATGATTCGTATCCGTCATGCCTGGCGTATCAAGCACCACGTAGGGCTGACCAATTTCAGCCATTTGATTGGGCGGACATGGATAGTAAATTTCACTGACCGTGTCCAATCCGTCAGGCGCATGCGGGCCGATCCACACCAAGCGGGTTGTCGCGTCTTGGTTCAGATCACCGCTGCGAAGCAAGTTACGAATCTGCGGATCGCGGACTAACTGTCTTGCGGCCCAGGTCTTCCCTTGCCCCTTCGCTCCAACGATCGCAATCGTCAGCGTGTTAATACCTCGTCCAGACTGAATATTGCGAACATCTTTTTCATACTTTGTACAGACTTCCGTTACTGCGTGTGTAAGCGGTCGGTCGCCAAAGACGATCCGAGTCGCTTCAGCAAGCCGTTCGGAAAATGGATTCGAGACGACAGACATTAATCACTTTCAATTTCAGTTCGGCGTTAGTGTCGCACACTTGTCCCAATTGCAGCTGTCCCAATTGTAGCCTGAACATTTGGGACAATTGTTCGACACTTGCGACAGCGTCAATAACAATTTTGAACAGCCGCACGCAGGGAACGCATAAAATCGTCAGGCACTTTCCATTGAGGGCTCGCAACCCGCTTCGCAGCTCCAGATTTCTCTTGCAAGTTGCATTCAAGTAGCGGTCGTAACTCGCCGTCGCAATGGGATCGAGGCAGTTGACCTGCAGGCGGGCGAGGCACATTTAGACTGTCACAAACGATAGCAAACAAGTCGCTTAGCTGCCGCCACGGCGTTTCTCGATGCACAATCTTAAGAGCTTCGCCGCCGCCGAACGCAGGACTGAGCAGCGCCGCTATTCCAGCTGCTGCCAGCAACTCCTTGGCCGATGCGAACACTAGCACGGCTGTTCCGCCGCCGTCAATCGGAACCAAAACCGCTGCCAACAACGGCCCCATCAACAAAGCCAACGGCTGCGTCCCTTTCCACAACTTCTGCTTCAGCGGCATGTTGTCCCAAATCTGTTTGCTCCACTCATCAAGCTCTTTTGGATCCAACAGCGTTTTATCTTCAGCCGCAAAGCGTTTCATTGCCGCTTCGCAGCCCACTATCAAATCGTCTTCTGTCATGCGGCGAGTCGCATCGTGATAGTCATGATTTCGAATCGATTCCGCCAACCGTTGTGGCGTGACCACTTGCGCTCCCTCGCCGCGCCGAAAGCTTTTTGCAAACTGCATCACCGAGTTCGATGCCGACTGCAGTATCTTGATCCGTGAGGCACTATTTGAAATCGCTTGCTGAAACTGACGCGCAGTGCGATCAATGGTCATACTGAATCGCATCCACACTGGGGCCGTGCGCTGCAGACTGTCCGCTAGCTGTGCCTCGCCATTCCGCGATCGCCAGCCGCTACGACGTCGACCTCGCCACCGACGACGGGACAGGAGCGACGCTGCCGCTGGTCGTCGCGAACATGACGGCGATCGCTGGCAAGCGGATGGCCGAGACGACCGCTCGTCGCGGCGGGCTCACGGTGATCCCGCAGGACATCCCGATCCCGGTCGTGGCCGATGTCGTCGCCTGGGTCAAGAAGCGCGACCACGTCTTCGACACCGCGATCGAGCTGCACCCCTCCCAGACTGTTGCGGAGGCACTGTCCCTGATGCCCAAGCGCGCCCACCGGGCCGCGGTGGTCGTCGACCAGGGCAGGCCGGTCGGCGTGGTCACCGAGCACGACTGTGCCGAGGTTGATCGCTTCGCCCAGGTCGCACAGGTGATGAACCGTGACCTCGTGCTCGTGGCCCACGACGCCGATCCGCGGGCGGTGTTCGACGAGCTCGAGGCAGCGAAGGCCACCCTGGCGGTGGCGGTGACTCCTGCCGGCG
>JANNNN010000210.1:0-3973 GCA_031398555.1 Planctomycetia bacterium
GTAAGCGCCCAGGGGCACCGTATTAGAGGAGGGGCTAGCGATGGCGGGCTATTTCTGTTTGGCGGCGAGTACGCGGCGGCGGGCGGCGTCTAGTTGTTTACGGTCAGCTTTGTCGCGTCGCTCCTCGGCTCGGTAGGTACGGACGGATTCTGGATGGCTCTGCTTCCAGCGGTCTGGCAGTAGCGGCTCGTAGTCGGTTTGACCGGCCAACAGCTGATCGAGGACGTCTTTGATGTAGGCCCAGACGTCGAGGTCGTGACGTTTCGCGCTGCTGACCAAACTCATCATCATCGCACTGCGTTCGCCGGCCTCTACATTTCCGACAAACAGCCAAGCCTTGCGGCCCATCGCAACTTGCTTCATCAACTGCTCAACGCGATTATTGTCGATGGGGATGCGACCGTCCTTCACGTACTCATTCAAAGCCTCCCAGTGGTTGCGCATGTATCTGACCGCTTCTGCGAAGTCCGACTTTGGAAACGCACCGCTTACTACCGGACTGGCAATGTACTGACCGATGCAAGCGAGGACCTTCACTGATTCGAGCTCGCGCAATTGCTGCCGTTGTTCGTGCGGATAGTCCATCGCGCGAGTCTCGATGTCATACAGTTGCTGTATCAACGCGATGAGCGTCTCGCGTTCAGGCTTGTACGAACTTGCCTCGACTAACTTGCGTCGCGCATGCGCCCAGCAAGCGACGAACGTCAACCGCTGGTCGCTGTGAACGACTACGCTTTTATTGCCCGAAAAACAGTCGCCTTGAACCACGCAGTGGCTCTCAGCGAAGAACTCATCGGGCCCATCGCGGTGGCGAGATATTCGGAAGTCAAAGATGTTATAAGGCGCTTGATCCAATCCGGAATAGACCCACATCTTGGCGAGCAAGCTGGTCTCTTTAGCCGCCTTGGCTTCGCTAATCTTTTCTGCGATCCGCCTGCTCTTCAAATTGCCTTCGATGATTGGCGGAACATCTTTGGGCAGCAGCATCCGGCACTTCGTGTCGTCGAGGCCGACCCCAAAGTCATTCTGCACCTGCTGCTGCATGAAGCGAATGAACGGTTCGATCACGAAGGCGACACTCATGACGATATTCACCAGTGTTGATCGCGCTGGTATCCAGCCGCTGCCAGCGAAGATGTCCTGCTGGCGGTAGATCGGCATGTGATAATCCCACTTGGACTGAATCACCGTGGCCGCCACGCTCGTGTCGTAGCGATTGCCTTCGACCAAGCCGGTCGGACGCTCGGGCGAAACCACTCCGCATTCTTTACAGCCTGCGCAAGAAAGTTTTGGATACTGCAGTTGTTCGACCCAGTACTCGGCCTGCTTGCTCTTAAGTGTCTCAGTGATGTCGTAACCGATGACTTGACGAGCCCCATGAATCGGGCAAGTTGCCAGCGATTCTGGAACGTCGACGATCCTTTGCACTCGTCGAAAGTGCGACGGCAATGATTCATTGCGAGGCTTTCGCGGCTTGCGTGGCGGACGGCTTTCGCTAGCGTCAATCAGCGCTTGTGCCTCAGCCTGAGCCTCCTCCTGTGCAGCTTGGAGTTCAGCTTGATTTTCAAACGGCAGAAACGCTTGTGCCGGTGAAGTAATTAGTTGCTTCTCACTGCGATTGCCCTGCATCAGGCGAGCTAAAAAGCGTTGAAGTTTTTCCTGTTCAAGCTTGAGCTCTTCAATCTGCCGTTTGAGCTCCTCGTTCTCTCGCTGTAGCTCAACGATAACTACGCCATCTTGAGTGGAGGAAGTACTGGCCGAGAGTTCATCGACGCGGCGCATCAAGCCACGAATTCGAGCCTGGCAGGCCTCAATGTCATTCGGTAAATCGTCTGTGCTTTGCATGTTGTTACTATAGCGCTCAGCGCAAAAAGCGCAAGTGCAATTGAAGCAAATCGATATTAAAAATAGAGATATTTTATAAGGTCCAATCATGAGTGTTCCTTCGTCGTAGCGAGTCGCTGCGCATCAGTTGCAGCAGCTACACTGGATGCAGGTGTATATCTCTTGCGGCGCTTAACGCTTGTCAGTTCAATGCCCGCCAGCAACAGATCAAGTTGCGTGCGATCCATCAGTAACGACACTTGATCAGCGGCCAGCGTGGGCCGCTGATAAGTTCCTGCTTCGAGCCGTTTCATGAAGATTGCCATACCATCCCCATCCCACCACAAGATCTTGATGCGATCGCGCCTGCGATTTAGAAACAAGAACACATCACCTTGGAGAATATCTCGCATGAATTCGTTTTGCACGATCGCCAACAGGCCGTCGAACGAGCGACGCATATCGACGTCTTTGCCATAAAGAAACAATTGCGAACCGTGAGCATGAACGGGCGACCGAGTGAGCATTAATTCATCGCCTCGATTCAGGGCCGAGCGACAATCGCGCGGAACACATTTGGCGGCTGCTGTTGCGAGCTGCGATCCAGTGCGCTGACCATTTCAAGCACCGCTCGTATCGTCTCCAGCATATGGGCCGGGACCAGCACCGTGGCTTGGCCATCCAAGCGTATTTGAACCAGTGGAGTGTTCGTAACCAAGTCGCGGCCGGAGTCCTGCATTGACTGAGGCGACTGACGATGGGTTTTATTTGAAGCTGGCGAATTCGCTGTGGTGCTAACAGTCTCCGTAAGCCGTCGCCGCCAGTACTGAAGCTGATGGACAGACAACTTTTGCCGCCGACAGAATTCTGCGAGTGAAAGCCCGCTCGAGTTGAAGATTGAAACATTACGGACCCAGTGCTCCACCCGTTGCTGATCCACCTTTGGCATAAAAGAACCTCGTCAAAAGCTGGCCGATTCAGCAACTGCCCGTCAGTTGCCCAGCAAACCTACACGACGATTCGCACCCGCGCCGACCAGTACCCCAACGGCACTGATGCGCGCTTACCCTTGTGCGGCAATAACTCATCCAAACATCGATAGAGACGATTGTCATCGACTCTCGCTGCAGGCACGCCCAAAAGTTCAGGCAAGGCAGAGTTGGGATACCATTGTTCAGAGATGAACAGTTCGCTGGAAGGATTGAGCAATCTTGCGATGACTAGGATCATCGAAGTAATAGACCAACGAACGTGCTCCTTGCCTGGTACTAAACGCTCATCCAAGAACTTGTCGAGCTTCAACCTTTCGATCACTTGCATTGCCAACCAAGGCCCGCCAAACTCTCGGCAGTTTTCAACCCAAATTGCACCTGTGTTGACTTCGACCCAGCTTGGCTGAGTAGGGGTATCGTCATATTCAAACAACGGTAGCTGCTGTGAGGTCCTCTTAGCGTGACCATCCGCAGCTTGTTCTATTCCCAATCGACCAGCTTCGTCCAATGATCCCAACCAACTCGCTGACGAGGTCCTTGCTCAGTGCGATAGGATTCCACCAACGCCCAGTAAGCGTGTCGACGTCCATTTTGCATTTTGTAAGTTTGACGTATGAACATGACTAGAATCTAAGAACTGAAAATGCAATGTCCAGCCTAGAAGTCGTCACTACAACGTGTTTCCAGATTCGCCACTCCCTTAACACGCAGTCAAATACAATCTATGTCGCACTGCACTCCACTAACAAGCGAAAATATTTTTTTCAAATTGCTTGTTGGGGAAGTTGGGCTAGAGGTGAAGACAATGCTGATTGCACCGGACTGCCAGCGGCAAGACGCGGAGCACCACTTCTATCTTCGAGTTCATTTTTAGTCCATTTCGTCTAACAGTTGACGAAGCCGTTGACGTTGCTTGGAGGTAAATTAGATAAGCAAGAAGGGGACGCTATCACCATCGCTGTCCCTGCGCTCCCATTCGCGACGGATCTCCCGCAGCCCGTACGCGCACATTTCGAATTGATCGCTCAGGCGTTGCAGCAAATCATTCGAGGCCTTCGACTCTTCGCAGCGGATTGATCCGGCGATCCGGTAGGCTCTCTTACCTTGCGCACAGTAGCTAACAAATTGATCTTTCTTATCGGGCGACTTCATGTCGC
>JANNNN010000761.1:0-9162 GCA_031398555.1 Planctomycetia bacterium
GATGTATTAGTCAACCGGTGGCTACCTTATCAAATCCTCAGTTGCCGACTGTGGGGACGATCGGCGTTCTACCAATCCGGTGGCGCATACGGTTTTCGTGACCAACTGCAAGACGTCATGGCATGCGTTTACACGAAACCAGAGCTTGCCCGAGAGCATATCCTAAGGGCCGCGGCTCGCCAGTATATCGAAGGTGATGTCCAACATTGGTGGCATCCCCCAGGAGGCAAAGGAACTCGAACTCGATTTTCAGATGATTTTTTATTCCTGCCCTATGTTGCGCTGCATTATCTGAAAACAACCGGTGATATTTCTATTCTCGATGAAAGAGTCCCGTTTGTGACATCGCCATTGCTTACTATGGAGGAGAACGGGCGGTATGAGCAAGAACGCTACGAGCAACCATCAGTCAGTGAGACCAGCGCAACGCTGCTGGAGCACTGCCGACGAGCACTCGCCCATGGAATGGCTTATGGCGAGCACGGCTTGCCCCTGATGGGCTGCGGTGATTGGAACGACGGCATGAACAAAGTTGGGGAAGAGGGCCGCGGCGAGAGCGTTTGGGTAGCGTGGTTTCAAATCGTAATTTTCGATGATTTTTCCAAGCTGCTTCGCGAATTGGGCGATACTGCGACTGCATTAGAATATGAAGAAATTGCAGCAAAACTGCGACGGGCAATTGAGGAACACGCTTGGGACGGTGAGTGGTATCGTAGGGCGTTCTTCGATGACGGTTCTCCTTTGGGCTCGCATGTATGCCAAGAATGCCAGATTGACTCTTTAGCACAGTCGTGGGCAGTAATTGCCAACGGATCCACTCCGCGCAGTCGGCAGGCGTTTGACGCTGCGGTTACGCGACTGGTCAATAAAGATTCGAAGATCATTTTGCTGTTTGATCCACCGTTTGACAAATCTGCTGCGGATCCCGGATACATAAAAGGGTATCTACCAGGTGTGCGAGAAAATGGCGGGCAATATACACACGCAGCAATCTGGATGACTCAGGCGGCCACTATACTTGGAGATGGTGATCTTGCCATGCAACTATTCGACATGCTTAATCCTCTTAATCACAGTCGTACACGCGAGGACGTTGCACGTTACAAGGTCGAACCTTATGTTTTAGCTGCCGACGTTTACGGCAATCAGCAACATTTAGGCCGCGGTGGATGGACTTGGTACACCGGTTCGGCGAGTTGGATGTATCGCATCGCGATTGAATCACAACTCGGCATTCAAATCAGGAAGAATGAATTGTCTATCAAACCCTCTGTGCCAAAGGATTGGATGGAATTTCACTTTACGTATCGGCGGGGTACAACGACGTGGAATGTCCACGTCAAACGGCGAAAAGGATCCCAACTCAATTCATCCTTCGAGCTTATTGAAGATTCTGGCGTGCACAACGTAGTTCTCGGGTTCGACTAATTAGGATTTTTTACAGAACACTTCCTAATTGTCATTTGAAGTGGCGATAGCCGCTGATGCTGTTGGGATTACAAACAAATTGCGTCGAACATTTTGAATCAATCCTCGGGCAATTGTCTGCGCCGTCTTAGGTTGGACGACAGGATGTTTGGGAGTTCCACCGATGTGAAAATAGACCGTACGGTTTCGAACGAAATCATTGATCGCTGCCACTAGCAGCAACTCCGGAAAAGCAGCGGTGAACAATTTCTGCGTCACACCTTGGGTAACTTGATTGTTGAGACTGCCTCCAGTTTGGAGCAAACCATCAACATTTATCCCACCGCTGCTAAGACTCGTACCACCACTCGCAATCAAGTAAAATGCATCGCTGTTCAACAACAAACCTGGAAATCGAAACTGACCTTGACCGAACTGTCCGCGCATCGTTCCGCTTTGAATGCCCGACGAAGCCAACTGCACTACTGGAACTAGACGTCCGACTTCCGATAACACAGGTACGCTTTTAACGTCGCCGCCAGTGAAATCAAGTTGCAACGGGCCACTTAAGGCAGCGAGACTTAAGGCATCCTTTGAGGTCAATCTGGTGGAAGCGTCAAAGCTGCCGGTACCCACGATCTTCTCGAATCCTAAGGCCCGACTTAGCTGATCTAATTTGCCACCGCCAATCTTACCGTGTGCATCGAACGAATATCGCGAACCTCCCCGAATTTGAGCTTCACCGTCGAAACGCCCGCCGACAGCAATGCCATGAATTTTTCGGGCGGAAATTTCTTTCAGCGCACCGTTTTGCGAAACAGAAATAAACAGGTCAGTTCTGAGGTCTTGGAGGGGAACACCGTAGACTAAAGCGTCTTTGAAATGGGAGCTGCCTAACAGTGTAATCTCGTCTCCAATTCGAATATTACCGCGATAAGAGACTAATCCCGAGAAATTTTGGGCGTAATTGGGAAAGAACATAACAGCTAGCGATTGCACGTCCAATTGGTCGGCGAAGAACCGCAACGTTCCAGTCGTGTCCCCAGTTTGAACTTCACCTTGTACATTTACTCGTCCCCCCGCCAATCGACCAGTTAAGTTTTCAACCGACAGGACATCGTTTCGATACCTTACTTGCGCCGCCAACTCCTTTGCTAACTCTTGTCTGCCAAAGTGAAATCTCGGTACACCCATGCGTAGTTGCCAATCCCTCGTTTGTTCCCTTGCGTCGATCTGCAAATTAGCAATACCGCTATACCGTGCCCCAAGCCTCGGACCCACGATAAGGGACATTAATTGCTGTAGATTGATACCTGTAATGGTTGCAGAAATCGGCAAGCTGCCTACCTTTGTAACTGGATGCATCAAATCTTCTCGCGAGAGAGTTCCATCCAAAGCCAAATCCCCACTCAGCACCGATCCGGTAACATTCGCGGTAATCTGATCCTCCGCCAACTCGCCATTAAAGGCCAAATTTCCAACTGGAGTCGTTCGATATTCAACATTCGATATGTCTCCACCCACGCCCCCGTTCCAACCGCTGATAAAGTCCGCGCTGGTGGCAGATTTCTGCAGTCGCGTCTCGAAATTAATCGTTCCCCTTAGTCCGTGGAACTCCGACGGTGCAACGGCGGTAACATAGGGCTCAACCTCTAAGTCCATAATACGAAGATTCAATAAGTGCTCCCCCATTCCGTCGCGGCGAATCAGGGCAGAACCCGCAACCGTTCCCGCTGCTGCATCTCGAATGTCAAAACGTTCCAACCGAAACTCATCTTCGCGAATGTTAGCGACGAGACTCGTAAGAGCTACCGATTGATTGATTAGTTCGACCTTCAATTCGGCGAGTTCGACACGACCGGTCGATAGCCAGTTCTTGGGAGTGCCACGTAGCGCAAAACTCCCAGTTGCAATCAAAGGAACTGCTGGTCGATTTGAGCCGAGCGGCAATTCCGTACCGAATCTCTGCACATTTCCTGAAGCGCTGTAGCTGCGAATGCCTCCCAGAAGTCCTGCGTCGAGCGAATTTGAAAAATTGGCGGCGAGTAAGACTTGCATCGATCTGTCAGAGTTTTCCAGTGTCGCCTTCAATTGCTCGCTGTCGATAGCTTTGTGTAGGCTTAAGGAAGTGTTAACGACTTCACTATTCGAAACAGACAAATCGTTAACCGTTAGCTGACTGTCGATGCTCCAGTCTCGCAATTTTGAATCTACACTTAAGCGAGAATCAATGGCAATTCGACCATTGGCGATACCTCTTACTGCGACTCCGGTCAATGAACTTGGAATTCTCGCAAGGTCCAGCGATTGAATTTCGAATTGCGTTTGGTTAGGTACCAATTGTCGAATTGATTTAAACGACTCCCAACCGGCTGTACCACGGATATTTCCACCTGCTACGATTAAAGACTTTACGTCCAATAGTATGGACTCTTTGCCATCAACCCGATTGTCGAGTACAGCTTCCAATCGAACTGACTGAAGATTCTCGCCGTCGATAAGGATGGACTGGGAGCGAACGGCGACGGAAGCTGCTTCAACGAGACGATCGATACTTCCACGAATTTTGCCAACCACATCAACATTGCCCGACGCCCTGGTCGTCAGTTCTGGCTGCCTCGCTGCTCTTAACAATCGCCCGATCGACAACTGAGATCCAGAAATCGAAGCGGTGTAAGGCAATGGAAGTTTCAGTGTGCCACTGTCATCTTTTACAACCCTCGAAACGTCAACATCGACCACCGCTTGCATAGAATTGTCGGAGTTTTCGAGTGTTGCCTTCAATAGCGGGCTGTCAGTAGCTTTATACAAGCTTAACGATGTGTTCCCACTCTCAGCGTTGAAAATAGACAGATTGGTAACCGTCAACTTACAGTCGGTGCTCCACTCGTGCCGCTGCCTATTTACGCCTGAGCGAGATCCAAGCGCGACGCGACCGCTTGCGATGCCACTCATCGCGATACCAACCAATGAATTGGGAATTCTGGATAAGTCAAGTGATTGGATCTCTAATTGTGCTTGGTCAGGAAACAATTGTTGAAGCGATCTAAGCGATCCCCAGCCGATTGTTCCACCAATTGTCCCGCCAGCAAACGCCATAGATTTTACCCCTAACTGCAGCGACTCCTGACCATCTATGCGATTGTCGAACACGCTTTCCAATAGGACGGAAGAAAGATCTTCGCCATCAATTAGGATGGAAGGTGAACGAACGGCCGCAGAAGCTGCCTCTACTAGCCGATCAAGGCTTCCCCGAATCTTGCCAACGACATCAAAATTCCCTGATACTCTCGAAATCAATGCTGGCTGTTTAGCTGCTCTTAACAATTGGTCGACTGATAACTGCTTGCCAGCGATGGAAGCGGTGTAGGGCAAGCGTCGATCTAACGTTCCATTGCCATCGAAAGTGAGTAGCTGGTCGATTAGCGTTAAAGTCCCGGATGGAATTCGCCATTGTCCTTCATCGATTTCAATCTCCGATGAAATTGAAGATTGGGGAATATCCAATGAACGAATTCCCTCGAGCTTGAAATTCGCTTTCATTTTCCAGGCTGCTGGATCGCGAGCTAGATCAAGCGGCACATTCGCTGCGGCGTTGAGCCCTCCGTTGTCGTTTGCTATTGCGAAATCAACATTGAAGGCTTTCAGAAGGGGCTGGAGCTGTGCTTCAGTGATCCCACCTGATACTTGCAACAGCCTTTCGTTGTCCATCGGCAGAGTCGCCGCCAAGTCCGCTTTACCAATACTTTGTGTATCGCCTAAATGAAAAAGATTGCCGGACAATCGTCCAACATACCAAACGTTGTCAACAAAGCCAAAGCGTAAAACCGCATCCTTGAGTTCCCACTGGTCAACTTGCAAGTTCGGGGAAACGATTTGCCCTTCGATCCTATAGCCCGAAAAGTTGAGCCAACCCTTGTCGCTGCGTTGAGCCCAGACCCATCCGGAAAGCAAGCCCGAAACCTGGACGGGAATTTTTACGTTTACATACGACAGCCAGTTCTCGATTGTTGACGTTTGAATGTCCGAAAAGGTGTATTCGTAGGCTCTATTCTTCGGAAAATTGCCTTTTGCTCCGACTCCTGCTGGCCAAGACTGAGCGCTAAGCGGCACCGGCTTCAGGCGTATTTGCGAGCATGCAGGTTGCAGACCGGTCACAGTGATCAACAATGCAGCAAGAAAACAAACTATTCGATTCATTTATATTCCCTTAACCGGATAGCTTGACTCGCACTTCTCGTTCTGCAAATTGAATTCCGTTAAACCTTTTCGCCTGTATCAGTCTTACTAGCGTTGATCATTCCCTTTCGGTGTATGGCATCAGTTAACCGATTGAATCCTTTATTAACGACTTTCCCATGAAATCCGGTCGCAAGAACTACTATGAAGATTGACTTCACGAAACTGCTGATAATCACTTCCTTGATAGCTTGCTCTGGCTGCTCGTCGCTTGGGCTCACGCTATGGCCATCGCAATTACCCTTGCTAGATAAAGCCAAGGAGTTCGCGGCTCGCAGTTCAGTACCTAGTGGTTTAGACGTTGAGCTAGCAAAGCAACCGCTCAGTGAGTACTTCATCGAACCGGGCGATAGGCTATTGATCGAGCCAGTCGAGTTGGACTCCAAGTTTGTTGCTACAGGTGACCAGGAAGTTAAAGTGGATGGCTCCGTTGACCTCGGTCGCTATGGTCGAATCCGAGTTTCGGGAATGACCGTTGAGCAGATCGAAGTTGCCGTAAATGAGCAGATTTTATCTGTTTCTGGAGATCGCGAAGTTGTCAATGTGCAGCTTCTTGAGTCGAACGCTGCGGAGGTCTATGTTCTTGGCGCCGTCGGCTCACCCGGGGCTTTCGATATCAAGGGTAATGAAACCGTTTTGGACGTCATTTTAATGGCTGGTGGACTGACATCCAAAGCGTCACCGTGCGACATTATTTTAGTTCGACCCACAGGTGATTGTGAATGCAGAATCGTCCAACGTGTTTGTTTTCGCCAGATCACTCAGTTAGGTGACGTCACGACGAATTACCAGATACAACCCGGTGATCGCGTTGTAGTTGGTGAACGAACGCTACATGAAGAACTTGCCTTCTGGAAACAATCGACGGAGTGCCCTTGCTGCGATCGTAGTCGATGTGTCGAGCGCCTCCCAGAGAACAAGGGCTATAGAAATCGTTTTGTGAGCTGGCGTTCACCTCTTCCATTCCCAAATCTGCTACCGAGGAAAGAAGGCGATTTATCGAACGTAAAATCGCAAAACGCAGATAAGAAAGACGCCGAAGCTGTTAGTCCAACGCCGGCCAAAGCTCCAGCGAAAGATCCGAAGACCCCAACAACTAACGAAGCTGCGTCACCAAGCGATGACATTTTCCTCCCTCCCGAACTGCCCCAGACCAAATCTGGAGACTCCAGTCGTACCGTACCTCGCTATCCCTCATCGCGCTTTTCATTCGATTCCAGCAGTCGCGGTAGATAGGTCGAACATTGCATCGGTGGCTAACACAAGTCGGCTTCGCATCCGGCTATCCTGCGTGATCGCCACTCAGAGTGAGTCAATGCCGAACGCGCTGTATAAGTTACGTTCAATTGCTGCTATCCGACAAGCCGTGCGGTATCGCCGTGAAGTTTACGCTCTAAAGTGTTGCTCCAGCTACGATTGTGTAGACTGCACAAAATACACAATGGATTTAACGACCCGGCACATAACCGCGCCACTGTACCGCGTGTACCTTGATAATGTGCAAGATCACGAATAATCCGGTTGTAACTGGCAGCATTCTAAGCAATGGATGGTTTTTCGGGATGCGAGCAACCATTGGCACTCGACTTGCATACCAGTCGCTATGTTCTGTGAACAAGCTCGTTGAAAAGTACCTAATGTTGGGAGATATGCCATGATTACGAAAGAACAAGCTCAGGGTAACTGGAAAACCATTGTTGGCGCTGTTAAGGAAAAGTTCAGTCAAATCTCTGGTGACGAGCTTACCGGCCTAGAAGGTAATCTGGACAAACTCATAGGGCTGATTCAACGCAAATCGGGTCAAAGCCGAGAGTGGGTTGAATCCTTTGTTTCCGACGCGTCGGGGGCGACAAAAAACGTAGTGCAACAAGTTGGTGAGAAGACTTCTCAATACGCCAGCCAAGCTGCAGAAACCGTACGTGAAAACTATGACCATCTTACTGATGCAGCTCAACGCGGCTATGAACAAATTAGTGACGTTGCCTCGAGAGGTTATGACACGACTGTAAAAGCAGTTTCAAATCGTCCTTTGGAATCAGTTGCGATCGCACTCGGTGTCGGCGTCTTGACAGGCTTAGTGGTTGGATTGTCTCTTGCAAGCAAGCGTCGTTAACATGAGTTTAAAAACTGATGGAAGTGCGGCAATTGTCAGTCGCATGCGCGAACTGCGGTCGACCGGGCTAAAGGACGTTAACCAGTTGCACGCTCAAGTAGAGCGTGTAACGGACTGGAGGGAGCACGTGCGAGCTCATCCAGGCGTTACCTTAGCGGCCGCTTCGCTCCTAGGTTTTGCACTTGTGCGAAAGTTGACGAATGTTGAGCCGGCTGGGCAGCAAATCTTTCATTCCCAGCCCGGTTCAATTGTTAACCAAAAGTCAGCAACGAGAGGCCTGCTATCGTTAGCGGGTGGCATGGCCGTATCGTTAGGGCGGCAGTGGCTTACAGAATACATCAAGAAACACGTAGGAGTACACGCTCATGCCGCCAATCAACCGACTGACGCAGGGCAACGGTCGCATTCAATCCATTGAGACGAAGCGTTTTCCAGGTGAGTATCCTGTTTTATCTTCACCCGCTGCTATTGAGTTGAAAAGATTACTTCAGGTGTATCCTGGCACTGTACTTGTTATCGGACTAGTGGCTGGAGGGATAATCGGATGGTTGACGTCAAAACGAAGCCGGTGAATGAGTATCCTGTGAAAAGCCCCGTTAGAGGGTTTGTCGGTCAAGCCGCGGAAGTGACTGGCAATGTGATAGAACTAGCGGAACTCCAAGTTCAGCTGGCAAAAGAAGATGCAGCGGATGCGATACGAATAGCCGTGCAGCCAATTTTGATAATGGTTATCGGTGGAATTCTGTTACTCGCTTCGCTACCTATTTTACTGTTCGCAATTGCCGGTTTCATAGCGAGATATTCCGACCTCAGCCTAGAGGTGGCTCAGTTGATTGTTTCATTGACGGCCTCCGTCGCTGCAATAGTCGCTCTAATTTTGTCGGTTCGAGTTTTGAAATCCTCACTTGCGCCGTTCACACGTTCGTCGCAAGAGTTTAAACAAAACATAACGTGGTTAAAAACCATCTTTCGTAGTTCAAATTCATAGCTGAAAGTGACCCATGTCTACCGGAACAACTCGCTCGCCCGATTCAAAGCAAACTTCGGTTTCCGGCAAGCAGCTAACTAAAGAGGTCGACGACGCCCGAGAAGATTTCCAGACGCTCGTAGACGACGTTGGGACGTCGCTCAACACGTACTGCAAAAACCGACCACAAATGGCTGGATTGATGATATTTGTGGTAGGCATTTACATTGGGTGGAAAATTAAGCCTTGGTAGTAGTTTCGCCGAGGAGTGTATCTTGCGCGCCCCAATTTTCGTTCACCCTTTACACCGTCATCAAAAGGCGGCAGGTGAGCGCGTTCCCAGACAGCATAGTTGACGGTACCGAGGGTACACTTCACTGGCGAGCCTTCACCTGAAATTTAAATTTGCCTAAAACCTCATCATTAATAAGCGGTC
>JANNNN010000789.1:0-4340 GCA_031398555.1 Planctomycetia bacterium
GCGACTTAGCACCAACGGTTCCGAGTCGCCGGGCAAAAAAACTTCCTCCTCACGTTTGGCAAGCGAAAGCAAGGTGGGCGGCGTGATTTGTTGGTCTCGAAACGCAGCCAAAGCAGCATTCAGTTGCCCTTTTCCACCGTCGATCAGCAGAATATCGGGAAACGTTTCCTGATTGTCGCTCAGCCTACGAAACCTTCGGGAAACCACCTCATGGATACTGCGGAAGTCATCGATCCCTTTGACATCGCGAATCTTGTAGCGGCGATAACCGGGCTTGAACGGCAACCCGTCAATGAATTGCACAAGGCTAGCTACGGTTTCATTGCCCCCCAAATGTGCGATGTCGACCCCTTCAATTACACGCGGGACAGTAGGCAGTTTCAACACTTTTTGCAATCCGAGCAAACCCTTTTTGGGATCGATATAAAACACCTCAGGCTGCACGTGTGTATCGAGTTCACCACGCTCGTCCAGCCGTTCGAGCATCTTCATTTCGTCTCTCAACCTGCCGGCTTTTTCGAATTTCAAAGATTTAGCGGCGACCTGCATCTCTTCCTGAAGCTCTTTCAGCAGTTTCTTCTTGCCACCTTCCAGAAACGTCTGCAGTCGCCGAATGTCCAGCCGATATTCATCTTTTGAAATTCTTAAGTTGCAAGGTGCCGTGCACTGTTTAATCGAAGCCAACAAGCAGGGACGAAACCACCGCCAACGCTCATCGTCGGCATCAATATCGAGCGAACAAGTTCGGAACTTGAAAATCCGCTGCAGCACTTGAATCGCCGCTCTCAACGCTCCAGCGCTGGCAAACGGACCGTAAAGTTTCACGCCACTGTTGGGTGGTGTCCGAGTCACTTCAACGCGCGGGAAGTCCTCTCGAGTGGTGATCATCAGGTAGGGAAAACTTTTATCGTCCTTGAGATCCTTGTTGTGTTTAGGTTGAATGTCTTTAATCAAGCGGCTTTCGGCCAGCAGCGCGTCAACTTCGCTATCGCATTCCATGAAGTCGATGTCGCAGATGTCCAGTACCCAGCTTGCCGTCCGAGACTCCTGCAAAGCGGCTTTTAGAAAGTAGCTGCTCGCGCGACTTCGAAGATTTTTCGCTTTGCCGACGTAGATCACCACGCCGGCATGATCCTTCATCAAGTACACGCCAGGTTTCTGCGGAAACAAACGCACACGCTCCGCAGCCCGTCGATAGCCAAACGGCGCGCTGGAGTCCACGACGATCTCGGCGTCGCTTATCTCTCGTTCCGGTTCAACCAACTCCTCGGGCTCTTCGATTAACGTTTCGTCATCGATCGTATCATCATCCATGCTAGCAACTACTTGAAAGGGGCTCGCCCTTTTATTAACGTCAATTTCAACCATCGCGACAATCATACTCACACACGTCGTAACGCTTCATTTTAGCATCCTGACAAATTGCGGCGAGTTCCGCGCGCCTTCGCTTTAGCTAAACGGTGAGAGAGTAATATTCTGCGGTACATACCTGGGGGCAGATACAACCCTAGCTGGTGGTGAAACCACTGGCTATTTGAACGCTCCAACATTAGGTCGATCGGGAGAGAGAGGCTCCTGCCGAGCTTCTTCGGTGCGTGAGAGGACGTTCACAAGTACAATGTGCCGCGAGCGTTTTGCATGAGAGTAAGACTCGGCGGAGCATCGGTCTCCCGGTAGACCGTTCGATCTGAGGTGCTCGATCAAGAGAAAGAAATTAAACTACCGCCTTTGGGGTGTACGAAACACAACTTTCGATTGGTCAACGGTTCCGTCTCTCAGCGATTAAACACGCATTGAAAGGCACAGCTCTTATTAACTCGCCGATTATTGGTAGCTGGTTTCGTAAGAAACCCGACTTTTGTTGCGCGGGTTTAATCACGGCAAAACCGGTTTCTCACGAAACCAGCTACAGGCATCTCTCCACTAGCCGGCCAGTCGTTTGGTCTGGGCAGCAACTTGCTGAGCTTTAGTGATCGATAGGATTTGAGGTTCAACTTCTGCGAGCGCACCGATCCGCCACGGCTTGCTGTGGATACCGTCCCATCGATGATCTGCGATCGCTTCGAGCACCCGCGCGGCTGCATCTACTGCTTGATAACCATCTTCACCGCTGACACACGGCGCGGAACCAGAACGAATGCTTAATGCAAAATCATTCTGTTCATCTAGAATCGCATTTCGCGACGGAGCCGTTATGGTCTCCACCGAGAGCAAGCCACCGTAGATCGAATCTTTCGCGGCCATTCTTTCAGCTGCACTCATTCGGTCAAGGGAAATTTCCCGATGCATGATCTCTTCGCTCGGTTTGACAATGTGCACTTCGGAAGCCGAAAAGTCGATGTTTGCATACGCGTCACTTGCGAAAACTTGCATGCGTCGCGTGGCCAGCGTTGCCAGTCGCGATACTCGTAGCGAAGCGATGCAACCACTTGCAAACTCGATTCGAGCTTCAGCCAAGTCTTCGTGTCCGCCAACCACCGCAATGCCACTCGCCGAGATGTGAGTTATTTCTGATTTCACCAGCGAAAGCACCAGATCCAAATCGTGAATCATCAGATCCATTACGACGCCGATATCCGTGCTTCGTCCGCTATACGGACCGGCTCGCATACCCTCAATGTACTTTGGTTGATGGAGGTGCGGAATCGCCGCCGTCCAGACTGGATTGAAGCGTTCAACATGGCCAGTCTGCAGCACGCGATGATGATGGCGAGCAATTTGGACTAGACGACCGGCTTGCTCAGGTGAGGACGCGAGCGGCTTTTCGACCAGTACATGGACGCCGGATCGCAGCAAAGCGCTGGCAACTTCGTAATGCAGAACGGTCGGCGCGGCTACGATGGCTGCGTCGATTTTTCCAAGCAGTTGATTGTAGTCAGTAAAAGTTGGTAGACCGAGTTGGTCAGTCACAAGCTGCAAAGCGGCCGGGCTGGGATCGGCTACACCGACAACTTCGAACTGCTCGCTGGACTTCGCAAGTTTCGCATGAATTCGACCAAGATGCCCCGCTCCGATCACTCCTAAACGCAACGCACTCATGCTGCCTTCCTCCGATCACGACCACGACCATGGCGACCCATTTGCGAATCACCGATGAAATCAAACAGCACCTGGACTTCGGGCAACATTGGCTTGCCACCTGACAAGATTTCGAAAGCGTGTTCCATGCCGACTCTCGAACGGTACAGCAATCGGTAGGCTTCCATCAGCATCTTGATCGCGTCGTTCGAAAAGTTCTTTCGCTTGAGAGCGACCACGTTGACTGTTCGAGGTCTGGCTGGAAAGCCTTCGACCAACATATAAGGTGGCACATCGTGGAGCACTCGGCTCAGGCCGCTGACAAAGCTGTAGCAACCGATCGATGCGAAGTGATGCACTGCTGCGCCACCGCTGAGCGTTGCGTCGTGCTGGACATGAACATGCCCGCCGAGCATGACATTGTTCGCCATAATCACGCGATCACCGACTTTGCAGTCGTGAGCCACATGGCTGCAAGTCATCAAATAACAGTTGTTGCCAACCGAGGTGATTCCGTCTTCTTTTTCAGTCGCACGATTCACTGTGACGGATTCGCGAAGAACGTTGCCGTCACCGATAATGACTTGAGTCGGTGAGCCTTTGTAGCTGAGATCTTGGGGTTCGGCACCGACAACAACACCCGGGAACAAATGGTTGTTCCGACCGATGATGCAATGTCCGGTCAGGGTGACGTTATTTTCGAGCCGCGTACCGGACCCGATTTTTATGTTGGGCCCAATAACGCAATGATGGCCCACGCGCACGTCGTCATCAAGTTCTGCTCGCGGGTCAACTACCGCTGTGTGTGCGATCATTGTGGACATCTTGAATCAGCTTTCCAAGCAATTTTGATTTAAACAATCTCAAGCCGCTTTGCGTGTGCGCTTCTCACCGCCCTGGTTTCCAGCATTTTGGTTTCCAGCATTTTGGGCCGATAGGAATTCACTGCGTAATTGTTCTGCTAAGCGACCATTCATTTGATGGCCGCTCCGATAAGCGACCACCTTTCCTACCAAATCAATGCCGGTCAACGCTAGGTCACCTAACAGATCTAGAGCCTTATGGCGGGCACATTCGTCATTGAATCGTAAAGTGTTGTCGATTGGGCCGTCGACATCGAACACCAAAAGATCGCGAGTCGTCACATGTTTAGCCAGACCACGCTCTTGCAGTTGCTCGGCCTCTTTCAGGCTGATGAACGTGCGAGCTGGGGCTAGACGATGATAGAACGCATCTTCGCTAATCTTGGTTGCATAAGTGGCTGTGCCCATCGGATTGTTTGGACCGTAATCCAAACGATACTCGAGCTCCAAGCTGTCACT
>JANNNN010000221.1:0-1631 GCA_031398555.1 Planctomycetia bacterium
GCTTCAGGCTTCAGATTTCAGAAAAAACAATGCAATTAGCTTTGATAGTCGGTCACGCTCATGCGACCGTGAAACATCCAACGCTCACCGCGAACAAGTTGCTCATTGCGCAACCTTTGGCTGCGGATGATGTGTCAGCCGATGGTGCACCGCTGCTGGCCGTCGACCGCTGCGGAGCGGGTGCCGGAGATCGAGTGATACTAACCAGTGATGGCGCTGCGATAAGAGAAATTTTCGGCGTTCAGAATTCGCCCATCCGCTGGGCCGTTCTTGGAATCGTGGATCAGAAGAAACCTAAAACCTAAAACCTAAAATTTAAAACCTACAGCCGACAGTCTAAACCCCTACAGCCTGTTCCTAATGAACCTTACAGCAACACAAATTGAAGACATCGTACGCGTCGTCGTTGAGCGACTGCGAGCGGGTGTTGCTACGCCTTTAGTTCAAGCTTCACAAACTAAAATCGTCGAACCAATGGTTGGCGAAGTCCATTTGAGCGACCGTGTTATCACGCTTGAATCACTCAAGGAGCAACTTAGCGGCACGAAGGCAGTCGTGGTCCATCCGAAGGCGGTTGTCACCCCGGCGGTGAAAGACTTGCTTCGCCAGCAGAATATTCGACTCGTAAGACAAATGCCGAGCGCGGCCTCGAAGTCCTTGCGGCCCGCACCGCTGTTGCTGGTAACTAATGACAAACAACATTCTTTGCTCAGCAAACGAGTATGTTCGCAGCAAGCTACCACTATCACTTCGAGCGATGCCGCTGCTACCGCGTCTGCCATTGGTCACAATCTTGCCGATGGGAAACTCGGTGCAGTCTGGTGCTCGGATACTCCATTCACCAGTGTTGCCGCAACTTATGGTCACGCAAACCTGCGAGCCATGCAGTTGTTCGACTTACAAGACTTGTCTCGAGCCATTGAACAAGCCCAACCGAATGTTCTCGTTCTCGATTGCCACAGATGGAACGCGCCTGGAATCGCGAACTTGATCGGTAACTGGTACAGGAGTCTTCACTAATGCACATCTACAAAGTGATCGGAAACGTGACACTCAGTCGTTGCCACCCCAGCTTCAACTCAGCGAGGCTCCTGGCAACGGTGCCACTGGGCGCCGAAGCAATTGGTGGTCCACCGACCAAGGATCCGGATCTCGTGGTCGTTTGGGACGACCTCGGAGCTGGGATGCACGCGCGGATTGCTGTCGCAGACGGAGCCGAAGCCGCCCAGCCGTTTAGACCCGAAATGAAAGCCGTAGACGCCTATTGCTCAGCGATCCTCGACACAATTCACATCGACCCCGAAGCCTTCAAACAGATCAAACCCTAACCCTAAGCGTCAGCGAACACTAATCCGACGCGTCAGCAAGGGAACGAAACCACTCACCCGAAGCGTAAGCGAGGGGCGAATCCCGTGCTCACACTACAGCTTGCAAACCCTAGCCACACCGATACACACTCAACATAACCTGAGGTAACAATGTATAACGCACATCAAATAAAAAAAGACATTTGCGAGATTGGCCAGCGGATCTATAACAAAGGCTTTGCTGCCGCGAACGACGGCAACATCACCGTCCGTATCAGCGAAAATGAAGTTCTCTGCACACCCACCATGCACTCCAAGGGCTTT
>JANNNN010000882.1:0-4095 GCA_031398555.1 Planctomycetia bacterium
GCTCTGAAAGCTAACATTACGCCACGTTATTTAGGAGGTTCCCCTGGCTAACGCATTCCGGTTAGTGATTTCAGTACTGAAAATCGCTCCGCAGGATAACTGTTTTTTCGCCAAGCGTAACATCATAAATGGCTACCGTTGGTTTGGACTTGCCCTTACCTTTCAACTGTAGCTCAGTTTTCTGTCGCCAGTGACTACCACTCAACACCGCAGGCTCAAGTAGTTTGTAACTGGCAAGCACAACTCCACTTTGCCAGTCCTCATCAGCAACTACGAGTTCCGGATGGGCAGCGGCAAACCCAGTCAATTTCGTACCCGACTTCCACGCGTCAAGCATCTGTTGCACAGCCTGTTTGGCTTGAACTTCATTGCCGGTCGCCTGAATCGTACCGCCACTTTTGCATCCTGCCAATACAATGAATGCAACCCAGCAGAACGCCCGAGTTGCATTCACAATTCCGCTAGCGAATTGCATACATCCGTCCTATTTCAAAGGTTCGTCTTCGGAAGTGGACAAGCCCGCCGCTTCGGTCACGCGATCAAAGTAAGCCCGACTGGTGACGTAGTTGATAAGCTGCGTCGCGCGTCGCGGACCCGATAGCTTGACGACACGCGCTACGTCATCGTCTGAGAGCGTAATGGGTGAGGTTGACAACTTGCGAGCCATGATCAACATCGCTCGTTCCGCCTCACTCAGCGATTTTGGGTCGTCCAGCGCATAAATTTGGTCGGCGGACTGTCCAAGATTTTGCAATCGTTTCATCGCGTGCGCGACGGCGTACCATGCGCGATCCTGACGAGCGACAACGTAGCTGACGCGAGCTCGATCCAGGGCTGATAGATCTTCTTCGCCAACGGGGCGATCCATTAAGCTGTCGATCCGACGCAAGCTCTCATTCGGAAAGTTAGCAAGCAAGCGCATCCAAGCGGGAGTCATTTTCGCATCGACGAATTTTGAAAATGCAGCCCGCGCCACCTCGCTGCTCACCAGAGGCAAGCGACTGCGACGCTTTGCCATCGCAGCAAGTTGCGATTCAACCTCCGCTCGCGTTTCAGCGATCGGCGGAACACCCACGACAGCTCGAGTACTTGTTCCATTTGCGTCGGCAGCCAGCGCAGCGACCACTGATCGCTTCTTTTGAAACTTGCCCGCTGTCGGCGTTAAGAAGGAGTCGATCGGGAGCGTTTCTTTGGGCGCTTTCGTGGACGCGCTTTCAAAGAACCGAGTGCCGTGTTGGGATTGAGCAACGCCGGTCCCTTCCTTCCATCGATTGATGGAGTTGTTACCAGCGATCGACAACGTCATTTCCAGAATTTGGGGTTCTATGTAGTGCTTGCGAAGTGCTTCAATGTCCGCATCGGTGATCGCGTTGGGCGACCAGGTCAACTTTCGAGCCCATGCATACGCGGCTTGTTCAGCTGGCGTAAAGGCTTCCCACTCCATATCAAGTGCTGCGATACGGTCTTCAGAAAGCCCCGCCGCGGACAACTTTTGCTCTTGATGACCGAGACAGTATTGGCAATTGTTGGTTCGCGACACAATCCAAAACAGCTCCGTTTTGAATTCATAAGATAACGACATATTTTCGTCTGCATTGCGTCTAAAGTCGCGTGCTGCAGCGGCGGCCCCTGGCGAAGTACTCGTCCCCGCAGTTCGCGGGCGACTGCCAAAGGCGGAACCTTCACTTTCTATCAAGTAGTGATATCGAAGCCGACTTTCGTAGTCGTCGGCGCGCTCACCCAGTTGTTCTTTTTCCGCAGCCGTCAATTCAGGAAGTGGCAAGCGAACCGTTCGGGCCTTCATGTCCTCTAGCAGTTGCTTCATTTCCGGTCGCGTTGCCGGAATAGGCCGCGCTGTTTCATCCGGTTCGGCGGAGGCCACGAAGTCACCAAATGAGCCACTAAAAACAGGAATCAGTAATAGCAGTGCAAACAGATTTCTATGTTTCATTATCGATTTCTCTTCGTGGTAGGTATTTTAGAGGTGGGCACTACATGCTTTAAGCTGATGGTGTCGTGCAATTGTCCAACCCGACGTGCAGCTATTGGGGAGCATCCAGTGGGTCGCACTCTGCAAGTGCAGCCCACCAAAGTCGCACGCTCAATAATTTTGGACGTCAAGCCTAAAGTCAGGTGTTCTACTCGTAACTAGTTTCGCGAAACGACTTCTGCACCGTTACGCGAACCTACGGCTCGCCAAATAGCTAGCTCGATGGAATCGGAGAAGAAATCGACGGAACCATCACACATAGTGACCATTACGCCGCCGGTGTGATAGCTGGCAGCGGTCGTTGAGATACGTCCTGGAGGATACATGCATGAACGCGAGTTCGGTCCCGTGACGTGGAAGTACTGAGTTGTCGAGTGATACGCCTGCAACCAAGGGGCGCCGACATCCGATACACCTTGCTTTGCCAAGTTGGTTATATCAACCGCCTTGCACTGCTGAACCGCGTCGTCCGGCGTGGCTGGATAGGTACCCGGACGGAAAGTGTCAAACTTGCTTACCGCTGCGTTATTGTAATCAGCTAGTGGATGTTCGCTAAAGGCTGCGGTATTGCTTAGTCCGTCGGTGATCTCCGCGGCTTTCAAACTCTTGTCGGAGATGAAAACCCCGTTGGGTGCTGGCATGCCATAGTTCGTATCCGAGCTGTCGGTTGGTGGTTTGCCATACAGCAATTGGCTTCCTTGGTTGGCGCGGTAATTGGTGGCCGCTCTCCCTACTGGCAATGTGCTGTTCGGTTCCGATGGACAATTGAAGGTAGGAACCGAAGTGCCCATCGCGACAACGTTAGTAGGTGAATTCCAGGACGTTTTAAAGTCGACTTGGTTGTACAAGGCGGTCTGTTCCATGAATGGCAGGAGGTACGCATGCACTGAAAGCGGCTTGGATGTACCGTTTAGGCACAGCGGTAAACGCGAGTGAGCAGACAGATAGTTGTGCGTGGCCAATCCAAGTTGTTTTAGATTGTTTGAACATTGCATACGGCGAGCGGCTTCGCGGGCCGCTTGGACGGCTGGTAAAAGTAGCGAAACCAAAATGCCGATGATCGCAATCACGACCAGTAATTCGACAAGAGTAAAAGCGTTACGTTTCATGTTGATGTATTCCCAAAATGTGATGATCGACTGATAAATGAAGAGTATTCGAATCGACGAAGCGAGTTCGTTCCATTCGAAATCCAAATAACTTTGCTACGAGGAGATTTCTACGTTCTGAACAGCATCGAGCCAGTTGGTCGCTTGATCTGCAAAGGTATCGCCAAGCCGTGAAACGTGGTTTTGGGCGCAGCGTAGAACGAAGACGTCTAACTTCAAAAACTTTCGCGAACGAAGTCGTGAGACGTCAAGAAGTAGCCACTAAACAGTCGGTGGTCTCAGAAGACCATCAAGCACAGGAGAAGTTGGCCGGTAGGAAGGCCAAAACACAAATTGGTTGCAGTAATGCAACGTACCAACACTCGAATTGTTGGCTAGAAATGTCAAATCGCATCGCTCGGAAGTGATAACTTGCGGCACCGAAGACATATCGATCGGCGGTTTGCCTTTACAATTTGGTCCATTGCACGACTTACCTTGCGGGAGTACGTAGTAGTGAAACTCGCCACCGCTATAAACCTTGAAGACATTGCTTGCGAGCGGATTGCCAAACGGGTCCAAGCCACTTGATGCATTTTCAGTGCGGTGTGCACAACCAGCCGCTTCCGTCATGGAACTGATCGCGATGATCGACGCCACGAATACCAGAGCGCACACCGTCCGGTGTGTGATCAACCGCCAGGCGGTTCGGTAATTGTCAGTGGCTAAGTACATAGACGGGCTACGAACAGTAAACGGCGAAGAGTTTGAAAAGCGTCGTGTTTTGCCTAAAGTCACGCTTAATGGTAACTGATTTCGAATTACCAGTCAATTAATGCGTTTCCAACCGGCAGAATTTAAGGGTGGACAGTCTGTATTTTGACCGATTCTCAGTTTCGGGAGCGGGTTCGTAGGCCGAAATTATACCTGGCATCGTCAGAAACCGGTAATACTCTTGGTAGCTGGTTTGGTCAGAAACCGGCAACACTCTTGGTAGCTGGTTTCGTCAGAAACCGG
>JANNNN010000931.1:0-2000 GCA_031398555.1 Planctomycetia bacterium
GTCAGGCCGGCATCGAAAAGTGGTCGGTAATCATCCGTCCGCAGCTATCGGGCTCCGCGCCGTAATCAGCCGGACCTTCGAGATACAGTTGCCTTAGCAGTCTGCCTCCAACCGCCCCGCAGTCCGGACATCGTCCGCGCCTATTCTGCACCGATTGCATCAATCTAGGAATCGCAGCCTAGATTGTGGGTTCGCTGGTATTTTTTTATTGTCCGTTTGCCTTACGCAATAGTCCAATCTGAGCGGTTACATAAAGCTTCATCGTCGTAAAAAATTTCATCCTACGTGTTGAATGATCGGCTGCAAGATGCTTTAATGCCAGCGACACGAAACGTGCTCGGCAATTCCGTTCACACGACCTACATGGCGACCTTTGCATGCTCGAACTTTACGCGAAAATCGAAGAGGCCTGTGACTTTATTCGCCACCGATGGGCGGAAACGCCGCGGGCTGGAATCATTCTCGGTACTGGTTTGGGACCATTGGTTGAACAGATCGAAGTGCAAGCCTCGTTCGAATACGAAGACATACCGAACTTTCCGAAATCCACTGCGACTAGCCACCGTGGACGGCTGGTGTGTGGCAACCTTTGCGGGTTGCCGATCATGGCCATGGAAGGCCGTTTTCATATGTACGAAGGCTACCCGCTGAAGCAGATTACACTGCCCGTCCGCGTGATGAAAGCCCTTGGAGCGGATCTGCTAATCGTATCCAACGCGGCGGGCGGAATGAACCCGAATTACGGACTTGGAGATATCGTCATCATCGATGATCAGATCAATCTCATGGGCGACAACCCGCTGATCGGTATCAACGACGATCGATTGGGTCCGCGTTTCCCAGATATGAGTGCTCCGTATGATTTGGAACTGGTCAACGAAGCACTTGCAATCGCACGCCGTGAAAACATTGTGGCTCACAAAGGCGTTTTTGTAGCCGTCTCTGGCCCAAACCTTGAAACGCGCGCCGAGTACCGGTTCCTGCGAGCCATCGGTGCGGATGTGGTCGGCATGTCGACTGTCCCCGAAGTGATTGTGGCTGTGCACTGCGGCATGCGTAGCGTTGGGTTTTCCGTCGTAACGGACATGTGTTTTCCCGACGCTCTCGAAGCGGCCAACGTGCAGAAGATCATTGCGACGGCTAATGCTGCTGAACCGCGATTGCGAGCACTTGTCAGCGGTATTCTGACGCACGAGAGCAAACGCTACCTCGGTCGTAAGTGATTCAACTCGAAATGTCCACTCAAGATCGCGACTGCAAAGCTCTAATTGAAGATACGTGCAAGGCTTACTTTGCACGGCGGATTCATCAACCCAAAGTTGCCATCGTGCTTGGTAGCGGCTTAGGCGAGTTGGCAAAGCATGTCGAACACGCTGAGTCGATTGACTATGCCGATCTGCCTTGTTTCCCAAAAACCCACGCGTCAGGCCATGCTGGCAAGCTGATCACCGGTTATTTAGCCGGTGTGCCGGTCGCGCTGATGCAGGGCCGTTCGCATCGTTACGAGAGTTTTACCGACACTGAACTCGCGCTGCCGATTTACTGCTTGCATGGAATTGGAGCCAGAACGCTGATCGTCACCAACGCGGCTGGTGGATTGAACACTCGCTATCGCGCTGGCGAGTTGATGTTGATCGAGCATCATATCGATTTGTTGTGGACGACGCCGCATGCTCGCACGACGGGACATCGCGCCTATGCCGTTTGCAACGATTCAAGTCTTTCTGGGCACAGCGTACCGTTGCGCGGTTCGTCTCCTTATAACTGCGATCTTATGGATCGAGCGAAGCGTATCGCGAGCCGCGAAGGGATTGAATTGCATCAGGGGACCTACCTTTCGACGCTTGGTCCAACCTACGAAACTCGCAGTGAGTATCGAATGTTCCGCACTTTCGGCGCCGACGCAGTAGGTATGAGCACCGTGCCGGAAGTTGTCGCCGCGCGACAACTGGAAATGCAAGTCCTCGCGTTCTCCGTAATCACCAATGTTGCATCAACTG
>JANNNN010000999.1:0-5714 GCA_031398555.1 Planctomycetia bacterium
GACTCGATTGGGATTTTTGGCTCGGACCTGCGCCGAAAGTTGACTACCGAGCGCTGCCTGAAATGCGCGAGGGATATGGTGGTGGTGTACCGTTGCATAGCAATTGCCATTATGCGTTTCGCAACTGGCACGAGTATTCCGGAGGTAAACTGACCGACTGGGGCGCTCACCACGTCGACATTGCCGTTTGGGCGCTTGGCGCCGGTGCAACGGGGCCAAGCAAAGTGACGCCGGTCGAATTTAAACTGCCCGTTGAATACAAGGATGGGTTCCCACTTGTGCAGGATCAGTACAACGCGGCTACCAACTTCAAAATCAAAGTTGATATGCCCAACAATGTGGAACTGTTTATTGAAAGCGAAGGCGAAAATGGCATTTTGTTTGAAGGGACCAAAGGTCGCTTCTTTGTTAACCGCGGCAAGATCACAGGTAAGCCAGTTGAGGACCTGAAAGAAAATCCCCTGCCAGAGGGCGCCGTCGAAAAAGTTTACGGCGGAAAAGTCAGCGAGAACCATACCGCTAATTTCATTGAAGGCATCAAAGCTCGCAAACAGCCGATTTCCGATGTTTGGACTCACAATCGCATGCTAGAAATTTGCCATCTCTCGAACATCGCAATGCGTTTAAACCGAGAGATTAAGTGGGATCCGACCAAGCGCGAAATTATGGGTGACGCGCAGGCCAACACGTTCTTGTCCCGCGAAAATCGCAAGGGATTTGAAATTAAGATGTCCTAAGGGCATTGATCTAGGTTGCACTCACGTGTGGTGTTCGATTCGGATGCCACACGTTCCAGATGCTGCCAGCATCCGCACTGACGCTAGCAGTGTCAGTTACGGGTACCATTCGGCGGCGACGGCGATAATGGAAGAACGAGGCGAACGAGGCTATGCTGATAGATAGGCGTGCACTCGAATACGCGGCTAAAGCCTGTACTCCCACATCACTGCTGAAGTCGCAGATTGCATCGCCTACTTGGACAGCGTGTAGCTCGACTGAATCTTGACTAGCGCGAGATCGTCTGGAAAGGTATGAATAGCTTGGATGCGGATTGCATGACTGCGCGTTTCAACATGAATGAAGCTCATTCCGCCTATCGCGATTCGTCCGCTCGAGTCAAACACCTGAATCAACTCGTGGCTTTTCGCGGACTCTCCTAGTTGCTGCTGAATCAACCAGAACATCTCTGGCTTAACGCGCTCGAGTTCATGTTCGTATTGGTACACGATTCCACCTCGACACTCGATGGACTCCGAGCATTTTTCGCTGAGCGGATTGAGTAACAACCGGCGGCTTTTCGGGAGCGGTTGATGTATCGATGCAGCAACTTCGGTTAAGGTCGTGTTGCCGGAACTGAAGCGGATCACATGCCCATCATGAGTGATGTCGATGATTGCTGAGTAACCATCTCTGGCAACGTGATGCGACTTCGCAACTTGAAACAATTCAGGATGCAGAGCTCGGTTGAAGAACTGAAACGTCAACTGAGCGACTTTTGGGCGAATTGTAGAAATAGACATTTTTAATTCGCTCCGACTAAGCCTTTGCGTAGTGCATGTTAAGGACGAGCTCTCGTTAATGTAAGCAGCACCAATCGCGATCGATTGATTTGCAATTTAGGGTAGTAGTTGACGCACTTTTTCGACGACCCGATCTTGATTTCAGGTTTCTTCGCAAGCGATGTGGAGCCACGTGAGACTCTGATTATACTCTTCTAGTTGGTCGTCAACCAAGGGCAACTGCGATTCCCAGATAAAGTCTGTCGACAACAAGGGTTAGGCGGCTTGTGGGTTCGACTGTTTTCTGAAACCATAGAAAAAACTAGTGCGAACAGGCTTCGCTTTGATTACATTTCGACAAGTCTGAGAGGGTGAGTTTCGTAGCCGCGTTCGATCGAGCGTTTGGCGGAGCGACTACGCCATTCCGCGAGGACTGAAACGGGAAAGCTGCGTTGAAACGACTACATATTGCAATGATTTCTAGCGAAGTTGTGCCTTTCGCAAAGACCGGCGGACTTGGCGACGTTTGTGGATCGCTGCCGATCGCGCTGGAGCAGCTTGGACATCAGTGTAGTGTCTTTTTACCATGTTATCGCAGCGCTCTGCACAGTGGATTGCCGATTGAATCGACTCCTATAGCATTCACGATCCCGATGGGTGGCCGTCACGTCGCTTGTCGAATTTCGAAGTCGCGATTGCCCAACTCTCAAGTGACCATCTACTTTATCGACCAACCGACCTATTTTGATCGCGAAGGCCTGTACGGCGACAAGCAGGGTGAGTATCGCGACAATTGTGAGCGTTTTGCGTTCTTTTGTCGTGCGACGATGGAAGCAATTGCACAGATGTCGCTTGATGTTGATATCGTGCACTCGCATGATTGGCAAGCAGGATTGATGCCCGCTTACGTTGCGACCGGTTTCGGAGGATACGAATGGGCTCGGCGAGCTAAGAGCGTGATGACTATCCATAACTTGGCTTATCAAGGGCGGTTCTGGCATTACGACATGGTGCTCACAGGTCTTGATTGGCAATATTACAACTGGCAGCAAATGGAGTTCTACGGGCAATTAAATTTGATGAAAACCGGAATCGCGTTTGCGGACGCGGTAACCACTGTCAGCCCAACTTATGCTCACGAAATTACGGAGCCAGAACACGGATGTGCCTTGGATGGGACATTGCGCGACCGCGGGCAATCGCTGATCGGAATTGTTAATGGCGTCGATTATTCCCATTGGAACCCGGCCGTTGATCCGTACATTACTAAAAAGTTTGACTTCAAATCGTGGAAGGCAGGAAAAGCAGAGTGCAAGCGTGCACTTCAATCCGCCTATGGGCTGACTGAATCGCCTAATACGCCATTAATAGGGATCATTGGTCGATTAGCGGATCAAAAAGGATGGGACTTAATCATCCCGTTGCTGCAGCGTGCGTTAGCTGATTTATCCGTGCAGTGGGTCATCTTAGGGACTGGCGAAGAACGCTACGCGCAGCAGTTGCAGCAGCTGGCGTCCCACTCGGCAGGCAAGATTGCGGTTAAGCTCGAATTTGCTGAACCACTAGCCCACCAGATCGAAGCCGCAAGTGACATGTTTCTTATGCCTAGTCGTTATGAGCCGTGCGGACTCAATCAACTTTATAGTTTAAGATATGGATCTGTGCCGATTGTTCACTCGACTGGCGGATTAGTTGATACTGTTACAGACACAACCCCGCAGACAATAGCGGAAGACACCGCCACAGGTTTTCGATTCGACGGATATAGTCTGGAGAGCTTGCGTACGGCGGTGGAGCGGGCTGTCACCATGTTCGGTACACAACCGGAGCTGTGGGAGCAGATTGTGGCACGAGGGATGCAGCAAGATTGGTCTTGGCGTCAAAGTGCGGGGGCATATGAAAGAGTCTATCAGCAAATAAGGTCGCCAGCACTTATTAATAACTGAGACACTGAATGGCCGGAAAACGTGATAACAACACCACTAGCGAACTGCGCCATGATTGGCTTGCAGACCGGTGGGTCATTGTCGCTCCGCAACGCTCAGAACGGCCGGAAGATTACTCGCACATTGTATCTATCCGAAACGACAGTGCTGACTGTCCGTTTTGTTGCGGCCACGAATGCGAGACTCCAGGGACTCTGGCGAGTTACTCTAGCAGCGGTGTCAATGGCGCAGCGGATTGGCAAGTTCGTGTCGTCCCCAACAAATTCCCCGCCGTAAATGGGGTCAAATACCGAGTTGACAATTCTGATGGAACGGTTTCACCACATTTCCCTATTGCCCGTACGATAGAAAATGAACAGATGAACGGCGCGGCAGGAATCGATCTTTACTTACGCCGCGAATTGACCGGTGGGCACGAAGTGATCATCGAAAGCCCACACCACATTCAGTCGCTATCGCAGCTCGAGCGCGGCCCAGTCGGACTTGTATTTAGAGCTTATCGCGATCGCTTGGCATACTGGCGGCGTGAACGCAACTCTTGCTATGCAGTTGTCTTCAAGAATGTTGGTTATGACGCCGGTGCTTCGTTGGCACACACGCATTCGCAATTAATTGCCACCGACATTCTGCCCACCGAAGTTTCGCGCCATGTGTCTCGGATGGAAGAGTACGAACGTATCGAAGGCACCTGCTTGTTCTGCCGTATGCTAGTTGAAGAGTCGGAACAGGGCGTGCGTATCGTCGAGAACACTTCCTTGTTCACTGCCTTTTGTCCATTTGCAAGTCGCTTGCCTTCGATGGTGAATATCGTTCCCAAGCAACATTCGAGTTCTTTCGAGTCGCTGGACAACGTCGCCCTCGACGAACTTGCTTGGCTTATGCATCGCTTGATAAGAAGAATTGAGCGATGCTACCCGAAAGCCGCCTACAATTTTGTGATTCACACCGCGCCGATGGACAAACAAGCATCCTCAGCCTTTCACTGGCGTATGGAATTGTTTCCTCGGATTACCAAAGTTGCTGGCTTCGAATGGGGCAGCGATTGTTACATCAATCCAATGTCACCTGAGTCCGCAGCAGCCCTGTTACGTACGGTCGCACTTTAGATCGTCTTAATAGCCGCTATTCTTGAAGTTTCATGATTGCGAGATTCCGCCTTCTACAGGTAGCAATGAATGTCACGTATCCGAGTGATCGATACCCACACTGGCGGTGAACCCACACGCGTTGTTGTTGCTAGTCCAATCGATGTGGGGCGAGGTTCGATGTCTGAACGTCGAGATCTTTTTGCTGCAAAATTTGATGACTATCGCCAAGCAATCGTGTGCGAACCACGTGGTTCCGATGTGATGGTCGGTGCATTACTGTTGCCCCCGGAAAACCCAGCTAGTATGGCAGGTGTTATTTTCTTCAACAACGTTGGTTGCTTAGGGATGTGCGGTCATGGAACGATCGGTGTCGCGATAGCCCTCCAGCATATGGAACGCGTAACGACCGGCATTCACCAAATTGACACGCCGGTTGGTGCAGTGCAGTTCGAGTTATTGGGCGACAATCGAGTTCGAATTCAAAACGTTCCTAGCTACCGATTTCGCGCTGCGGTTCCTGTAAAGTTAGCAAGCGGTCAAACGGTGCATGGCGATATTGCCTGGGGTGGTAATTGGTTTTTCATTTGCCACGATCACGGCTTGCCCGTTGAAATGCGTGGAATTGCGGATTTGCAACAATTGACCAGCGAACTTCGCGAAGCCCTAGAAACCAATGCAATTCGTGGTAAAGATGGCGGCGAGATTGACCACATTGAACTGATCGGACCGCCAAGCTCAATCGTCCGCGCAGATGCGAGGAATTATGTCATGTGCCCCGGCGCCGCCTACGATCGCTCTCCGTGCGGCACAGGGACGAGTGCCAAAGTGGCTTGCTTGGCTGCCGATGGCAAACTTGATCCAGGTCAAATCCATCGACAAGAGAGTATCGTAGGAACGCTATTCGAAGCAACGTATACTTTAGCGGACGACGGTCGCATCCTACCGTACATTACGGGCGCAGCCTATGTGAATGGAGAAGCAGAATTGATCTTGAATCCGAACGATCCGTTCTGCATGGGAATCCCTGCAATTTAACAACGCATTTACAAGTAAAATACTTATGAAAAAACTAACGTGTCCCTTGGCTACTACCAGTTTCGTTACAGCGATCATTTTTTTGGCAGGATGCACGGGAACAAAGCCCGTTTCAGTTGGACTAGTTGATAGCGTGCTTGTGATTG
>JANNNN010001117.1:0-6526 GCA_031398555.1 Planctomycetia bacterium
AGTGAAGGTGAAGGTGAAGTTGAAAAATTTTCCGACAGAGCCAATCTGCAAGAGCCTGGACAAGGTTTTTCCTGAAAATTGGGACTTTTTCTGCGTAATTAGCCGCAAAATTTGACTTTGCCGGTCGTTCCAATTCTACTCACCCTACGAAAGGTTGTTACCACAGAACTGAGGGCTTCCCTTCCGCACCATGCTAACCATGGAATGTTGAATTAAAGAAACGTTCGTGAAGTTCAGCCTGCTCGGCTTCAAATTTCACAAAACTCTTAAGTCGTTAATTAGAAAATGCTTGCACCCCTATGAGTCTGTCCATTAAGTCGACGAGCACTTCGAGGCTCGGCCTTTGCTTCCCTTTCAGATTGCGACAAATGTTTACGAGTTGCATCATGAGGCGAAACCAAGTGAGTCGGAAGACACTGCAAATTGAAGACCGGCGGCGTTGTCTCCTCTTGAGCTCCCAAAGTTGGACGAGGCAGCCCGAGTGAACTGAGAGTCTGAATTCTACCCAACTAGATGCACTACTTTGATTGAATACCCCGGAGCCCCTCATCATGTCACACACACCATCGCGCCGTTCAACTACTGTCACCCAAAAGCGCCAAAGGTTTCTTCAGCACCTGTGGAATCTATTTACAGGAAATCAACCGCGTACAAGATCGCGCTTGCAACGATTCGGAGTTGTCGAGTCGCTCGAAGAACGACGCGTCTTGGCCACTATGTATGCTCTCGACAATGCCAATAACTTAGCGACCTTCGATAGCGCTACACCAGGAACGATCACCAGTAATGTGGCGATCACCGGTTTGAATGCAAGTGAGTTGGTTGTCGGCATCGATACTCGACCTGCAACTGGCCAGCTCTACGCTTTAGGTTTAGTGGATGATGGGGCAACGCGCACTGGACGCATCTACACTCTCAATCCGACCACTGGAGTCGCAACACAAGTTGGTGCAGCACCATGGAGCGCGACTCTGCTGGACACTAATTTTTTTGGCTTTAACTTCAATCCGAACGTTGACCGGATTCGCATCACCAACCGAGACGGTGGAAATTTCCGTGTTCATCCGGATACGGGTGCGCTGGTGGCAACGGACACCGACCTGAGTACCAATGGGATCAATGGTGTCTCGTATACGAACAATGACGGAACTCTGGCTACGACCACGCTATTCGGGCTAAACTTCGACACCGATGACTTGGTTACCATCGGCGGTCTCAACGGAAGCCCCTCACCTAACGGTGGAGTAGTAAATGTTGTCGGTGATACTGGAGTTCTTGGGTTAGATTCCTACGGTTTTGAAATAACCAATATTGGCCGAGTGAATACCGCATTTGCGACCACCAATGGTAATCTGTATACAGTCAACTTATCCACTGGGGCACTGACACTTGTTGGAGCCATCGGCGGCGGAGCGGGCAGTTACTTAGGCATCACAGCAGCGCTTAATACGATCGCTGTTGCAGGTTCGGCAGGGGATGATGCAGTCGTCGTGACTGCCACCGGACCCAACACCGGGACTTATTCACTCAACGGTGGGCCAGCTGTCCCCTTCGCAAACATTTCCAGTTTCAGTTTCATTGGCGGAACGGGTAACGATACGCTGACGATCAATAATCCGGCCGGTGGATTGTTTGCTCCAGTCGGCGGCATTGATTATCAGGGTGGTGGACAGGCTGGCGATTCGCTGAGCTTGTTGGGTGGAGGTAGCGCTGCGTTCAATCAAACGTATTTTGTTGGAACAACCTCGCCACCGATTGGTGCAGGAGCAGGCAACAATGGCGATGGTTTGGTTCGCTTCACTGGCCCCACGCCGGTGGATCTTCGCTTCACTGGTCTTGCGCCGATCGTTGACACTGTTGCTGTAGCTAGCTTGACGGTGAATTCGACCGATGGTGCCAACAACATCATCGTATCCAACGCTAGTGTGGCGCCGCGATTGCGAGTCGCCGTCGATGCGTTTGAACCGATCGATTTCGAAAACAAGACCGTCGTCATCGTCAATGCTGGTGATGGCGCCGCCGGCGGTGACAGCGCGGACAACATACAGGTAAACTTCAACTTTGCTCCTAGTGGTCTGAGCAACCTCACGATCAACGCTGACGAAGGCGCAGATATTGTCTCCGTCACAGGTAACTCGGCCTTGTCAACTATCGCCATCAACGGCGGCGATGGTCTGGACAGCGTCAATATTGGCAATACGGGTGCCGTAGGAGCACCAGGCTTGCTCACCCCCATCGCTGGCGCTGTCACCGTCAGTGGCGATGCAGGCGGAGCGAACTTGGTGGTAGATGGCAGTGGGGCCGGAGTCGCTGCTGACTACGCAATCACTAGCACGACTGTAACTCGTAGCACGCCGGCTGGATTCGGTGGCGTAACCTATTCCAGCCTCGGCAGTCTGCTCTCGACCGTGGGCGCTGGAGCCAACGTGGTCGGTGTCAATAGCACCGCAGCCGGAGTCGTGACCAACATCGCTACCGGAGCAGGTGACGACTCGATTGTCTTAGCAAACGGCGTGAGTCTCAATGGTGGCACCATTGATGGTGGGGCCAACACAGACACGATTGACTACAGTGCCTATACAACCAATGTTTCAGTGAACTTAGGCAGCAACTCGCCAGGCGGTGCACTGGCTGGCGTTATCGATGGAGGTCAAGAGAATCCAGGCCAAGTCACAACGGCCAACGGGACGGTTGCGATAACCAATTACAACAGTGCGACCAAGACTTTTGATATTAGTGCCCACGTCTCGAATCTCTTGCCTGGAGCTGTGACTGGATTCCATATCCATCGCGCACCCGTCGGTGTGAACGGCGGTATCATCATCGACTTGGCAACCTTATTTGGCCTTGGATCATTAATCGCGGACGGCTTGGGTGGTTTCGACTTCAATGCAGCCGGTGTAACCCTGCCAGCGCAGCATGAAGCCGCCTTTCTAGGCGGGATCACTTACTTCAATGTCCACACCGCAGCCGCCCCTGGTGGTTTGGTTCGCGGACAAATACTTCCTAGTGCTGTGTTTGTCGTTGCTCCAGGCACCGCGACGGGCACTGGTGGTATCAGCAACATCGAGAACGCGACGGGCGGAACCGGAGCAGACAGCCTCGTCGGTGACCTCGCTGCAAACGTCTTGTTAGGGAACGATGGCAACGACACGATTGTCGGCGCACCTGGCAACGACACCCTGAACGGTGGCAATAACAATGACGTCCTCGTTTGGAGCAACGGCGACAACAACGACATCATCGACGGTGCCTTGGGAACTGACGTTGTTCAAGTCAACGGTTCCATCGCAGGTGGTGATAATTTTACGGTTGGAGCCAATGGAACACGCGTCGCCTTCGCGCGAACGAACCTCGTTCCCTTCACTTTGGATATTGGTACTGCTGAGACCTTGATCGTCAATGGAGCTGGCGGTGATGACACCGAAACAGTCAACAGCCTAGCGGGTGTCGCGGATTTAACAGCGGTTAACCTGTTTGGCCTCAACGGCAACGACACGTTCAACACGGGCTTTACGCCGGCGCCTATCACGGTCAACGTCAACGGTGGCAGTCACACTGGCGGCGATACGTTGAACGTGGATGCAGCCGGTGGTCCGGTTACGGATAACGGCGTGCAGCTAACCAAGCCTGGCTTCAATCCAATCAACTATACGCAAATCGAAAACTTGTTGATCGCGAACATCGGTGATTTGACGATCACTGGCTCAGGATTGGACGATACGCTGGTGGTGAATGCAACCAGCGCTAATGCAGGAAACTACAGACTCAATTCAGGACCAGTGATTGCGTTCAACGGGATGACGAAGCTAACATTTAACTCGGCGGCTGGGAGTGACGCCCTAACGATCAACAATCCGGCTGTTGGACTTTTTGCGCCAGCAAACGGCATCGAATACAACGGCGGTGGTCAAGCAGGAGATTCGCTGAATTTGTTCGGCGGTGGTGCCGTTGACTTGGTTCAGACATACTTTGTGGGCACAACAACGCCACCGATCGGTGTTGGTCCTGGCAACAATGGCGATGGCTTGGTTCGTTTCACAGGGTCATCCAATGTGGACATTCGGTTCACCGGGTTGGCACCGATCGTTGATACGGTAGTAGCAGCTAGCTTGACGGTCAATGCAACAGACGCTGCCAATAGCATCAGCGTTACCAATGGTGTTGCTCCCCGTCTTATCGTTGCGGTCGATGCGTTTGAACCGATCGAATTCAATAACAAAGCCCAGTTGATCGTCAAAGGTGGCGACGGAGTGGTAGGCGGAGACGCAGCGGATACTATTCTTCTCAATTTCAGCAACCTTCCAGCCGGACTGACAGGAATCACGATCAATGCAGACGAAGGGGCCGATGCCATCAGTTTGCAAGCGTCTTCAAATTTGCCAGTTGCTCTCAATGGCGGAGATGGTCTCGACATAATCAATGTTGGCAACAATGGAACCTTGGGTACGCCGGGATTGTTGACGCCCGTAGCTGGACCAGTAATTGTCAATGGCGGAGCGGGTGGCGCAGACCTAACCGTTGATGGAACTGGGGCTGCTGTACCTGCCGACTACAGCATCACCGCTACGACGGTTACGCGATCACTGCCTGCGGGCTTTGGTGGAGTCACCTATTCGAATTTGACGAGCTTGTTGCTGGCAACCGGATCGGGACCGAATGTCGTTACAGTTTCGAGTACCTCAGTTCCAACGACTGCCGATGCAAATGCTGGTATCGATACTCTGATTCTTAACCCAACCAATTCAATTACGGTTTACGAGCAGGCCGGTAATTACGGCTTTGATCTCGGCACGCCCGGAGGACTGACTGCATTAGATTTTGAGAACATCAATCTGCTGCCCGGCAGCGGAGTACTTAATGTCGCCGGGGATGAGGGACAAGGAACTAACTTGGGTGGCGCCGGCGTTAATGAAGCCGACCGAATCGAAGTCTTAGGTACCGCACAAAACGCGGGTGCTTTGCGGCTAGCCCACGCAGGCGTATTCATCGCCGTTCCTCAGATTGTTCAGTTCACCGGCGTAACCAACTTGAATGTCAATACCTTTGATCTGGATGATGATGTAACGATTGATCCATTTGCAAGCACCACGCAATCTTGGAACATGGTCTTAAATGTCAATGCAGGTGCCGGTGACGATGACATTACATACGGCAATGCAAGTGTTGTTCCCGTCGCAGATCCAACTCCAAACGGCAGTGCGTCGGGGGTTAGCGAAAACGTGACGGTGACTCCAACGATCTTCCCTGGTACTGGCGAGATCGCCGTCCCAGGCGTTGTCACTATCCATTTTCAGGATACCGAAGACCTTAGCTTCTTGCTCAATAACGGTGTTGCGGGCGATTCCGATACACTTACGATTCTTGGCACCGACAATAACCTGGCGGATGTCTTCACCATTCGACCCGACGCAGCCGGGAACGACGCTGATCCGGTGATTGATTTGGATATTAGCGCAGTCCAAATCCTGCAAATCGAAAATATTGCCGCAGTTGCCCCTGGGGGCGCGCAGTTCTTTGTAACTGCAATTAACTTCGAAGGCTTGGGTGGCAGTGATACGTTTAATCTCGTCCCCAGTGCCAATGGTACTATCCTAAACATCGACGGCGGCAACCCAACGAACAATCCGCTCGCTTCGGATATTATCGTGATTCCAGGAACGGCGGGAGTTGCCGATCTGTTCACCGTGACACCAGGCGCTACAGCCGACGCCGGTGCAATCGCTTCGACAATTAATGGCGGGGCACGGGCTGCAGTGAGTTATAAGTACCTCGAGGGAGTGAACCTCAATCTCGGTGGTGGCGCTGCGGCAGATGTGGTGACGATGCAAGGTACTGGGGCCATCAACGCCTTCACGCTGGTGGCCACTGGAGTCAACTCTGGCACAGCCCGAGTGGATGCGGGTCCTTTGGTAACATTTACGGGGCTTGGTACGGCGGGTAGCGACATCAATCTGGTCGGGCTTGGTGGTGATGACCAGTTCTCGGTCACGCATTTGGCTGGCTGGCTGGTCGACGATGTCAACATCGACGGCGGCGCTCCGTCGGCAAGCGATGCGTTCCAGTTAAGTGGTACTGCGGGTGTTGATGGGTTCGCTTACACGGCAACTTCAGCCAATAGCGGACAGATCGATTTGACGAGCGGCGGCCCAACAACCAACTATATTTTGACCGATGTGGAATCCGCCCTGGTCGACGGCCTGGCAGCAGTGGATACCCTCAACGTTACTACTCCGAACGCTGTCATCGTTCCAGGAGTCAACGCAGGTGAGGGGAGAGTAAAACCGGTAGACAACGTTGGTGCGGCACTCTTGGCACTGTCGTACCGCAATATTGAAACGGTCACAGTTACGGGTGCTGTGGCGGTGATCCAGGGAACAGAAGAGAATGACACGATCCGCATTTCTGCGGCCGGCATTGTCACCGTCACCAATAGTCTCGGCTTCAACAATGTCGTCGATGTCTCCGGCTTTGCTTCGCTGGTGATCAACGCGCTCGGCGGTAACGACAACATAACAATCGACAC
>JANNNN010000243.1:0-2988 GCA_031398555.1 Planctomycetia bacterium
GTTCGGATGCTGGCAGCATCCGCCACGGGTAAGCCGAAATGTGTAGTCTGAAGTAGCCATAAGGATGGTGGCTTAATATGCGTTTTGAACGGAATCAACTTGCTGGAATTTTTTTGATTGCATTATTCGCACAGCCGACTCTGGCGCAAGAGACGTACACGAATTTTTACGAACAGCAACCGAGTCCGGTTGTTGATCCGCCTAAGGTCGACACTGACGAACCACCCACGTATGAAGAGCTTACCGCGCGTTTGAAGGCGCTCGAAGGGAAAGCCAGCACGGCGGAGTGGGATATCAAAAAACTCTCCGAACCGAACCCAGCCGAGAAACCAAAGCTTCCAAGCGTTACGCTTTCGGGTGTTTTTCAAGCGGATGCAGTCTCGTTCAGTCAAACTGATGCAAGCGTCGCGACCTTTGGACCGATCGATGATGGAGCGGATTTCAGGCGAGCTCGATTGGGTGCGAAAGGCTCCGTCACCGACCGCATGGACTACTTCATGCAATTCGACTTTGGCTTCTTCGGTCGCCCTACTTTTACCGACCTTTGGGTTGACTTCAAGGAAGTCGGCCCACTGGGCACAGTGCGAGTAGGGCAATGGAAGCAACCGTTTGGTTTGGAAACAGTAAGTAGTTTCCGTTATACAACATTTATGGAACGATCATCGCTATTCCAAACTTTCGTCCCATTTCGCCACCTTGGAGCTGGTTTCTACAACAACTCCGATGACCTCAACTGGACTTGGTCCGCTTCGTATTTTCGAACTGGCCAGGATCAGTTTGGTGGTTCGCTAAGCACCGACGGCGGCAACGGAGCGGCAGCGCGACTGACTCACTTGCTTTATTATGAAGGACCTAAAGGAGAAGACTACTTGCACGTCGGCGCGGGGTATTACTTGAACGCACCTCCCAACGATCGACTTCGCTATCGAAGTATTCCTGAGTTGTTTGTTGGCGAGTTTGCAGTTCCACCCGGCGGAGCGATCGGGACCAGTGGCCAACCGGTTCCCAGCGTCGCCAATGGAACTCCGTTCTTCGTTGACACTGGCACCATCGCCGGCGCGAGCGTGGCACAGACTGTCGGCACCGAAGCGTTACTGGTGCGTGGGCCTCTATCGTGGCAAACGGAAGCCATGGGAAGTTTTGTAGACACGTCAACTGTCGGCAATTCATTTCTGTATGGTGCGTACTCGCAAGTCGGTTGGTTCCTCACTGGCGAACATCGCCCCTACGATCGCAAGGCCGGCGCGATCGATCGCGTGACTCCCTTTAACAGCGTTTCGAAATCAGGTTGTGGACGCGGCGCATGGGAAATCGCCGCACGCTGGTCTTATCTAGATTTGACAGACAATCAGATCACCGGTGGCAACATGCAGAACATGACGACGGGACTGAATTGGTATGTGAATCCCTATTGCAAGTGCGTGTTCAATCACGTTCACTCGTGGGCCGATGCTCGGCCAATCGCCAACGGTAACATACTTTCGAACAACTTCATTGCGTCCCAGACAGATGGCTTTGGTATTCGCTGCCAACTTGATTTTTGAGCGGATCACGTGCGTGTATGCCGCACAACGAATTTGAGATTTGACATGTGAAATCTCAAATTTGACATTTGAGTTTTGTTGTTTTCCGAACCCCAAAGGTTGTAATCACAAAGACTGCTGCGAACTGGACAAATGCTTACGGTATTTGTCGTTACTGTGGTTTTGAGTACTGATTTGTGGGACGCCTAGCCTAAATTGAGTAACGATTATTTTGCTAATCGTTCAGTCTTGCGAGAAAACCGTTTTTCTTGAGTTGTGATGACGGCTTGGGAAGCGTTCGTTGCCAATCAGCGCAAACTGGCAGGTAAGGAAACTAGCCCGAAGCTAGTCAACATTGATTTGCAGCCATACCAAACGGTTCAGGCTTGCGAGCGGCTGTATTCACATCGATGAGTTTTGCCCCAACGAGCAAGCTAGGCTGGAAGAATTTAGGTCTTAGACGTCGCGTTTCGGAAGATCCCGGCTGGATTTGCACGATTGCCCGCCGCCGCGCAATTGACGCCATGCGCAACGCAAAGTCAATACGCACTGCTTGTACGCTGGGCGAGATGGCTTTGGAAATCCCAGACCACAAGCAACTTACCCCCGAGGCCAGTATGTCAAAGCAGCAAGAGCGTGAATTGGTTTGGGCAATGCTCGCTCGACTACCGGAAGTTTATCGCGAGCCATTGGTTTTGTTCTATCGATGCGAAGAATCGATCCGCGATGTTGCAATCGCTCTTGGTGAAAGTGAAGCGACCATCCGCCAACGACTCAAGCGGGGACGCGACATGCTGCGGACCGAAATGGCTGACTCGATCCGGTCCACGCTTCGGGCAACGGTTCCAAAAACCGCGTTTGCTGCGATGGTCATGGCCTCTTTACCGTCGGCCACCTATGCTGCTGGAGCGGCGACGACGACCGCAACTGCTGTTAAGTCAAGTAGTGCGGCAGGCGCTGCTGCAAGCTCGGCATTGGGTGGTGCAATTCTTGGCTCGCTGATCGGAATCGCAGGTGGCGTCGTCGCAACTTGGATGAGTTGGAAGAACTGCGAATACAAAAGCCAACAAAAATTTATTTTACGTCAGGCATTACGATTCACAGTTGGACTTACCGTCTTCGGAATTTTAGTAGTGATACTAGTGACATCACGCCAACAAGGCATTATCGCAGACACTACCGTCTACGGACGGTCGTTAGTCACGCTGATCGTTGTGATCCAAGTGCTTAACTTCGCGTGGATTTGGCAATGTATTCGTGGTTACAAACAAGTAACAGATGCAGCGAAACTCAGGGGAGAACCGATTCTTCACGCTGCTCAACAACGACTCGATGCAATCCGACAACAGACTCAAGTGAAAAACTCGGACGGCAGTATTTCCTATGAAGCATTTCGTTGGAATGCTGGCGGTTGGTTTGGAAGCTGTGCTGGCTCCACAGCGTGGATGTTACAACTGAGTGCTAT